>JAGQTR010000334.1 GCA_020438915.1 Mycobacterium sp. | reverse complement strand
TTGACATATATCAAAAAGGTGGCAATGTGGGATCTGCAAAGTAGTTCGACATAAGTCACACAGGTTCTGGAGGTTCGCTCATGTCCCGAGTTCAACTCGCCCTCAACGTCGACGATCTCGACGAGGCGATCACGTTCTACTCAAAGCTCTTCAACATCGGCCCTGCCAAGGTCAAGGACGGCTACGCCAACTTCGCCGTTGCCGAACCGCCGCTGAAGCTGGTGCTGATCCAGAACCCGGGCCAGGGTGGCACGCTCAACCACCTAGGCGTCGAAGTGGCGTCATCTGACACCGTGCACGCCGAGATCGCACGGCTCGCCGGTGCGGGTTTGTTCACCGAGGAGGAGATCAACACCACGTGTTGCTTTGCCACCCAGGACAAGGTGTGGGTCACCGGCCCGGCCGGGGAGAAGTGGGAGGTCTATACCGTGCTTTCGGACTCCGACACCTTCGGCACCAGCCCGAAACACGTCGAGGACGGCGCCGCCGAGGCGGGAGGGTGCTGCGGCGACAAGGCCGCTGACACGGCGACTGCCTGCTGCTGATGTGTTCGACGACGGCCTGTGCGTTAACCGGCGCGTCGCGGTAATCACGACGTGGTGCCGCCTGACGGTCCGCGCTGACGCTCAGATCCTCGATTCCCGACGCTGATCACTCTGCCGCGGGGTTCGCCTGGATTCGTAGCGAAGCAAGGTGGGCTCGGGCATCGTCGGGAATCGGGGTGGGGCCGTCGTCGTCGAGAAGCACCAATACGGTGTCGCACAGGCTGACACACGCCTGGTCTAAGAACAGGCCGGAGGAGGCGACGAACGAGGTGCGTCCGACATGCCCGATGCCGATCGCGGTGTTCAGCACCGCCGGCCACGGCGCCTCGCGAAGGTAGTGCACGACAATCGTCGACGTCACGATGCGCAGCCTTCGCGAGCGATGGTCGTACACCCTCGGGAACACACGCCGGTTGAGCGTCGCTCTGGTGTTCTCGTGCAATGTCTCCAGCGCGACGTTGTTCAGATGCTCGTTGGCGTCCATGTCCGCGAACCGCGCCTCGATGGAACCGTGGACCGGATACGTCGCCATGGTGAGTCGCGCCGGATGCGGCCGTTGCACCATGCTGACCAGAGGCCCGGATTCCATAGGGTCAAACTAGCTTCCGCGTCGTCGCATCACCGTCGAAGCGGCCGTTCGGCTTGTGCCGTTTCGCGCTTTGGCTGCGTGAATGGGTTTCGGCACAGCCCGGGCAGCCTAGATGAGGCAGACTTGCCCGGGTGACGAACCCGCCGCAGCGCCCCGGTCAGCCCGGCTGGCGCGACCGAGGGTCTCGGCCGCCCGATCCTGCGACAACCCGGCTGCCGCGGCCGGGTCGGCCGGACTCACCCACCGAACAGATTCGCGCGCGGCCCCCCGACGCGGTGCCCACCGAGCAGTTTCGGCGCGCCGCCGCGGCCGGTCACCCGCCCGCCGCCGGGGCACCGCGGCCGCACACCTCACCGCCGCCGCAGGGATCGCGCCCACCGGCGCCGACTTCGGAGACACGGCAGCCCGACAGCGCGCGCCGGGGTAGGAGCCTTTTCAACCGCCAGACGATCATCCTGACCGCCGTCATCGTCGTCGCCTTGCTCACCGGCGGGCTGGCTGGCGGCGAGCTCTACGCACGGCACCGCGCTGACGACATTCTGGTCGGCATCGCCGAGTGTGTGGTGGAAGACGGCGCGACGATCTCCTACGGAGTGAACCCGCCCTTCTTGTGGCAACACATCACCGGTCATTACACGAACATCTCGGTGCACACGGCCGGGGACCGGGTTCAGGCAGCCAGCGGGATGACCGCAGACGTCACGCTCGAAGACGTGCGGCTGCAGAACTCCGGCGACTCCAAGGGCACCATCGGATCGTTGGACGCCACCCTGACCTGGAGCTCGGCGGGAATCAAAGACACCGTGGCGGCGAATCTCCCGGGGGTGGGCAGCCTGATCACCGGAGTCAGTACTGACCCGTCGGCCGGCACCATCGTCTTGGCGGCGGGCGAATCCAGCGTCACGGCCGAACCGGTGGTCACCGATGGGAATCTCAACCTCGAGGTGCTCGACGTCAACGGACCCTTCCCGAAAGACACCGTGCAGACCGCACTCAACGACCTGACCAAGAAGCTGAACGACAACTATCCGCTCGGAATTGAGGCCGACAGCGTTGCGGTGACCCAGACCGGAGTCGTCGGGAAATTTTCCAGTCGCAACGCATCGATCCCCCAAGAGGACGCCAATCCCTGTTTCGCGCGTCTCTAGCGGCTGCCGGCCCCTACTGGCCGCGGGCCAGTTCCTCCAACAACGGCCGGGTTCGGTAGGCGACAACCTCGTGCATCGCCACCGACATCGTGGTGCGTTCGACCCCCGGTACCGCCAGTACAAGCCCAGCGACGCGATACAAATCGTCGGCATCGGTGGCCACCACACCGATCAACAGGTCGGCTGCGCCGGAAAGTCCGGTGACCTGGGTGACCTGGGTGACGGTCTCCAGTGCGGCGATAACGTCCTCGAGCTGGTGTTGATCAACCACCACGGTGATGAAGGCCTTGAGCGGATAGCCCAGGTCGCGCGGCGATACACACCGGTCGATGGGCGCGAGCACCCTGTCCTGATCCCATCGGGCCAGTCGGGCCTGCACGGTGTTGCGCGCCAGGTTCAGCATGGTGGCCAATTGCACTCCGGTGGCGCGGGGAGCGTCACATAGCGCCAGCAACAGTCTGGCATCGGTGCGGTCCAACTTCGTCATGTCGCTCAGTATCGCACGTCACAGTCAGGAAGAATTGAGCACAACGCTCAACCAAATTTACTCGGGTTGCTCATTATGCATACCGCTGGCAGCCTGGAGGAAGCACTACGCCCATGTGACAGACGAGAGGTGGTGAGTGCAGATGACCGATCTCGACATTCGCCGAGCGGGGCGGGGTCCCTATACCGCCCCTGATCAAAGCCGCGACAAGAGCCGCTACCAAGGCAGCTACCAAGGCAGCTACGACGGCGGCTACGAGCTCGGCGATCGCTACCGTCCCGGGTCGGGTCCGGTCCTGCTGACCGGCGTGCAGGCCATCGCCCGTGCCCTCGTCGAACAACACGACCGCGACGCTCGCGCCGGCTTGCGGGTGGCGACGTTCGTCTCGGGGTATCAGGGGAGTCCGCTCGGTGGTGTGGACCGGATGCTGGCTGCGATGCCTGAGGTTCTGCGCGCACACGACATCACGTTCGTGCCCGGACTCAACGAGGAGTTGGCGGCGACCTCGGTGTGGGGTAGCCAAGCCGATCTGGCCACGTTCTCCAACAATCGATCGCCCTACGACGGGGTGGTGGGCGTCTGGTACGGCAAGGGGCCCGGCCTGGATCGGGCGACGGATGCCCTCCGGCACGCAAACATGTACGGCGCCAACTCTCATGGGGGAATGCTGCTTCTGGTCGGCGACGACCCCGCTTCGAAATCCTCGACTGTGCCGGCCGTCAGCGAGCGATCGCTGGCCGCGCTCGGCATCCCGGTGCTCTTCCCGCGCAATGCCCGCGAGATCGTCACGATGACCATGCACGGCGTGGCTTTGTCGCGCGCCTCAGGATGCGTGGTGGCGCTCAAGATTGTCGCCGACGTGGCCGATGGCGCCTGGTCGGTCGACTCCCGCGACTTCGACGCCGACGTCGTTGTTCCGGAAGTCGATTGGGAGGGAAAGCGTTTCGTGTACCGCCAGCGGCCGATGGCCGCTCCAGCTGCCAGCCTGGATGCCGAGGCGGACCTGTACGGCCCTCGGGCCGAAGTCGTGCGTGCCTATGGAGTCGCCAACCGTCTCGATGTCGTCGAGCTCGATCCGCCACATGCAAGAATCGGGATCGCTTCCACCGGAACAACTTTCGACTCAGTACGGCAAGCCCTCGCAGACCTCGGCGCCGATGACTTCGCGCTGCACCAGGCCGGAGTCAGGTTGTTGCGGATCGGGATGCCCACGCCACTCGGGCCGGACACCGTCACTGCCTTCGCCGGCGGGCTCGACGAAATACTCGTTGTCGAAGACAAGACCGAGTTCATCGAGTCCCAGATGCGTGCCATCCTCTATGGCCAGGCAGATACGCCGCGCATCATCGGTAAGAAGGACGCGACCGGGCGGCCGTTGATTCCAGCTGGCGGCGAGCTGACCGCCGGACGTCTACTGGCCCCGCTGCGCCGCGTGCTGAAGGAACGGCTGGAACTCAAGAAACCGCCACCCCCGGCGATACCACTGGAAGTGCTTACCGCGCAACGCACCCCGTACTTCTGTAGCGGCTGCCCACACAATCGCTCGACCACCGTGCCCGAAGGTTCCCTCGCAGGTGGGGGGATCGGCTGTCACACCATGGTGACGATGTCGGGCCGAAGCGACAGCGCGGTCACCGGGCTCACCCAGATGGGCGGTGAAGGCAGCCAGTGGATCGGTCAAGCACCGTTCACCGACATTCCCCACCTGTTCCAGAACATCGGCGATGGCACGTTCTTCCACTCCGGTCAGCTCGCGGTCCAAGCCTGTGTCGCCGCAGGTGTCAACATCACCTACAAGCTGCTCTACAACGAAGTGGTGGCGATGACGGGCGCCCAGGACGCCGAGGGCGCGTTGTCGGTTTCCAAGCTGACGCATAAGCTGGCAGCGGAGGGTGTCACCCAAATCATCATCTGCGCCGACGAACCCAAGAGGCACCACAAACGTGAGCTCGCCGCGGGCACCCTTGTCTGGCATCGCGACCGTCTCGATGAGGCCCAGAAGCGACTGCGCGAAGTCAAGGGCGTCACCGTCCTGATCTACGATCAGCACTGCGCCGCGGATGCGCGCCGGCAACGTAAACGCGCAACGCTGCCCACCCGGACCACCCGGGTGCTGATCAACGAAGCGGTTTGCGAGGGCTGCGGAGACTGCGGTGTGAAATCCAATTGCCTATCCGTGCAACCGGTGGACACCGAGCTTGGCCGCAAGACACGCATCGACCAGACTTCCTGCAACACCGACTACAGCTGCCTTGACGGCAACTGTCCGGCATTCGTGACCGTACAGGTACGCCCGGCGCACACGACGGGCCGCGACGCGCAGCCGGCCACTATCCGATCCGCGTCCGAATCTCCCGCGGTGCCTGACGTTGCCGTCGATCCGGTGACCGCGACCCACAACATATTCTTGGCCGGAATCGGCGGCACCGGCATCGTCACGGTGAACCAGGTGCTCGCTACCGCGGCGTTGCGTGCCGGCTATGAGGTGGAGAGCCTGGATCAAACCGGTCTGAGTCAGAAGGCTGGTCCCGTTGTGTCGCACCTACGAATCGCCGCCGGCCGGCTCGATCCCGCCAACCGGCTCACCCC
>JAGQTR010000333.1:32262-32773 GCA_020438915.1 Mycobacterium sp. | reverse complement strand
TAGGTGTGGCGGGGAGGGTGGCGCCGAACGCCCCCGGGGCTGTTGTGCCCCCGGGTGGGGGAAGGGAGCCGGTAACTGTGCGAATCGGTGAGGCGGCGTTTGGGGGACGGGTGGGCGGGCTTGCCGTGGCCTTGGGGATAGGGGCCGCGGTGGTTTCCGCAGCGGGTGCGGCCGCGGCTGACCCCTCGGCAGGGTCCGGGTCTGATTCGTCGTCGGCAGCTGCCGACGAGCCTTCCGCCGGATTGTCCCCCGTCTCGGGACTATCGGATGACCTGCAGACTGTCGAAGCCGACAACTCCGAGCAGTCGTCCGAGCAGTCAACGGAAATCAGTTCTGTCGTCGCTGACGACTTGACTGCTTCCACGGCGCGGAGGTCGTCCAGCGTTTCCCACCGGGAGCATGCCGACAGCACCGATCCGAGGGTCGAATCGTCGGATGACGCGAGCCCCGCCCCCGACGCCAATCCGACAGCGACCACAGCAGTGGTGGCCTCTGCAACGGAAACACCCGA
>JAGQTR010000333.1:0-32172 GCA_020438915.1 Mycobacterium sp. | reverse complement strand
CGCGGCGGCAGCACGCCGGGAATCCTTTGCCGCCCCTCCGGCAGCGAACGCAACCCCGGCCGTCGTCGCCATCGAGCAAACCCCACCGCTGGAGTGGCTGCAGCACGTGCCCATCATCGGGCCGCTCATCGTGACCCCGATCGTCGCGTTCATTCATCAGATACCGGTAGTCAGCGACGTCCTGCACCCGCTGATCGGCTATCCCGTCAGGCTGGGTTTGCCGGCCGGCACGCCGGTGCCGCGAGATGTGAAGGTGACCTCGTTCGACGGCACCCGGATCTACACCCATTTCATGCCGGCACTCGGACTCGGCCCAGGGCAGACGGCGCCCACCATCCTCAACGGGCCGGGCCTGGGCTTGCCCGGAGCGACGAATCTCGTGAGCTCACCGCTGGCCGACGCGATCAACGGCGTCCTCACCGACTTCGTCGGTCAGGTGGGTATCGGGGTGTTGCGCGCAGCCGGCTACAACGTCGTCACGTGGGATCCCCGCGGCGAGTGGAACTCGGGCGGGCGCCTGGAGCTCAACTCTCCGGACTTCGAGGCCCGCGATGTGTCAGCGATCCTTAGCTGGGTGGCTGCACAGCCCGAGGTCCAGCTCGACGACCCCGAGAACCTCGACCCGCGGATCGGCATGGTCGGCGTGTCGTACGGCGGCGGTATCCAGACGGTGACCGCAGCCACCGACCACCGGGTCGACGCGATCGTGCCGACGATCACCTGGAACACGCTCAACACCACGCTGTACAAGAGCGAGGCCTACAAGAGCAGCTGGGGCACCTTGCTCAGCGGGGCTCTGATCGCCACGCTCGCGCGGGTGAATCCGCGCATCTATCCCGCAGCCGTCTACGGCGCACTCACCGGCTTGGTCACGCCGTCAGACCAACAAGTGCTGACCGACCGAGGACCGGGCGGCCCGCGCGATCTGGTCAACGACATCACCGCACCCACCTTGCTGATCCAGGGCACTGTCGACACCATCTTCAGCCTGCAGGAAGCCGATGACACCGCGCAGACCCTGATCGCCAACGGGGTGCCCACGAAGGTGCTGTGGTTCTGCGGTGGGCATGGGGTGTGCTTGAACAATCTGTTCGACTTCAGCGATGGCGCGGTGATCCAGACGCGAACACTCGAGTGGCTCGACCGGTACGTCAAGGACGACCTCTCGGTGTCGACCGGCCCGCAATTCGAATGGGTCGACCAACGCGGGCAGTGGTTCTCCTCGGAGGTCTACCCGGTTTCCCAGGACGCCCCACTCGTCACCGCCAGCAGCGCCGGTGCCGTGCTACCGCTGATCCCTTACCTCGGTGGCTCGGGACTGCCCGTGGTCCCGTTGGCCTTCAAGGCGCTCAACGCGGTAAATCTCACCGTCCCGGAAGCCTCCACGCCCACCTACCTGGTGGGCGCCCCGGAGCTGACACTGACCTATTCGGGCACCGGGACTGGACGCCACGTCTACGCGCAGCTCGTCGACGACACCACCGGCCTGGTGCTGGGCAGCATCGTCACACCGATCCCGGTGACATTGGATGGGCAGCCCCACACCATCACCATCGACCTCGAACCAGTGGCGCACACCCTGGCCCCGGGGGAAACAGTGACGCTGCAGCTGGTTTCCGCGGCGGGGATCTACGAGACAGTCGTTCCATCGCTGGGCACCCTGAAGGTCTCGAGCATGCAGATCGCGCTGCCCACCGTGGACGCTGCGGCCACATCGGCATCGTCGGTAGTGCAACCGATGTCGGCGTAGCAGCGCCCGCCTGCTCGCTTACACTGCGGACCGATGGAGGACCACCGTGCCGTGCACTTCGTCGGCGCCGGCCCCGGTGCCGCTGATCTGCTGACGGTACGTGCCGCGCGACTGCTCGGCGACGCCCAGATCGTGCTCTACCCCGGAAGCTACCTCGACCCACCTGTCCTCGCCGGCTGCTCGCCGGCCGCCGAACTGATCGACACCGAAGATCTCGACCTGGATGCGATCGTCGAGCGCCTGATAGCCGGGCACCGCGCCGGCCGGCGGATCGTGCGACTGGTGTCGGGGGATCCCTCGGTGTACTCGGCGTTGTCCGAGCAGACCCGCCGACTCGATGCCGCCGGTGTGCCCTGGTCGGTGACCCCGGGTGTGCCGGCCTACGCCGCCGCCGCAGCCCGCGCCGGTCGCGAATTGACCGTTCCGCTGGTCACCCAGTCCGTGGTGCTGACCCGCACTCAGCAGCGTTCCACCGCCATGCCGGACACCGAGTCGTTGAAGGCGTTCGCGGCGACCCGCTCGACGCTGGTGCTGCACCTGGCGATCACCCGCACCCGCGAACTGATGGCCGAGCTGGCGCCGGACTACGGGTCCGACTGTCCGGTGGTCGTGGTGTATCGGGCATCCCAACCGCAGGAGCGGGTGCTGCGCGGCACGGTGGCCGACATCGCCGACGCGGTCGAGGCGGCCGGATTGCGGCAAGCGGCCGTGATCCTGGTGGGCCGGGCGCTGGCGGGCCGCCCGGACCCCGAGGCCGGGCAGAGCTATCTCTACGATCCGGCGCGTGATCGTTCGGCCAAGAGCGCCGAGGGCCCGCGGTGACGGTGGAAAACCCGGCGAGCAGCGCGCTGTACGACGTCATCAACCGTCGCCGCGACACCCGTGCTGAGTTCACCGGCGAGCCGATCCCGCCTGTAGTGCTGGAGCGGATGCTGCTGGCCGCGCACGCCGCGCCGTCGGTCGGCATGTCTCAGCCGTGGGACTTCATTCTGGTGCGGTCGCCGGACACGCTGCGGGCGTTTCGCGATCACGTGGAGCGTGAACGGGAGGTCTTCGCGGCGACGCTGGCAGGCGAACGGGCCGACACGTTTTCGCGGATCAAGGTCGAGGGCATCTGCGAATCCGGTCTGGGCGTCGTTGTCGGATACGACCCGAGCAGGGGTGGGCCGCAGGTCCTCGGCCGACACGCCATCGCCGATGCCGGGTTGTACTCGGTGGTCTGCGCCATCCAAAACCTCTGGCTTGCAGCGACTGTCGAGGGTCTCGGGGTGGGCTGGGTGTCGTTCTACCGCGAACCATTCCTGCGCGACCTGGTGGGCATGCCCCCGCATGTCCGTCCCGTCGCCTGGCTGTGTGTCGGCGAGGTCGCCGACCTTCCCGACATCCCCGACCTCGAACGCCACGGCTGGCGCCGACGCTCCTCGCTGGCAGCCGTAGTACACCAGGAGCGTTACCGTCGGCGCTGACGGTCAGAGCTTGACGATCCGGCCCGCGATCACCAGGTGCACTTCGTCGCAGACGGCCGCGACCCGCTGGTTGAGGATGCCGAGCAGGTCGCGGAAGAGCACCCCGGACCGGTGCGAGGGCACCACCCCCAGACCGACCTCGTTGGTCACGAGCACCGCATCGGTCGTCGCGGCCAGGGCGTCGCAGAGGACGTCGGTCGACGCGCTCACCGCTTCGTGCACGTCGTGGTAGCCGGCCTCCCACAACTGGCGGTCGTCCAGCAGGGCGGCCAGCCAGCTGCCGAGACAGTCGACGAGCACCGGGCCGCGTGCTCGGGCCATCGCGGCGGCGACGTCGGTGGTCTCCACGGTCGTCCAGTGCGCCGCCCTGGAGGCGCGATGGCGCGCCACCCGCGCATCCCAGTCCGGATCGGTGCCGTCGGCGGGCCGACCGGGCGCGACGTAGGTCACCGCGTCGCAGGTCACCGCGTCTGGGCCGCTCAGCAGCCCCTCGGCGTGCCGGGACTTTCCGGAGCGGACGCCCCCGGTGACCAGGATCCTCACCCGGACATCGTAGTGATGGTCCGTACCCAGTCCCGCGCCTCCTCGGCGCTGTCCACGGTCGGCACACCGGGTGTCCGCACCGGACGACGCACGATCACGATGGGTACGTCGAGTTCGTCAGCGGCCTCCATCTTCGGCCAGGTGTACTCGCCACCGGAATCCTTGGTGACCAACACATCGGCGCGATGCGCACGCATCAGGGCCAGCTCGCCGGGTAGCGCGTAGGGACCGCGGCTGCTCACCAGCCGCCAACCGGCGGGCAACTGAACCTCGGGGGGTTCGACGACCCGCGCCAGTACGGCCCGCTGCCGCAGCGCCGGAATGAACCGCCCGAGTTCCTGACGCCCGACGGTCAGCAGCGGTCGCCCACCCAGCAGCGAGGCGGTCGCAGCGGCTTCTTCGTGAGAGTTCACCCAGTGCCATGACCCGCGCGACCGGTCGGTCCACCCGGGTCTCTCCAGGCGCAGCAGCGGTCGACGGGCATCTCCGGTCTGGCACGCGGCGACGGCGTTGGCCGAGATGGTCGCCGCGAACGGATGGGTCGCATCCACGACGGCGTCGTAGTCGGTCAGCGCCGAACGCAAGCCCGCGACCCCGCCGAAGCCGCCGATACGCACTCCCCCGACCGGCAACCGCGGGTGGGTTACCCGGCCGGCCAGCGACGTCGTCACCGCGACGCCGGCATCGGTGAGGAGTTCGGCCAGCAGCCGGGCCTCTGCGGTGCCGCCGAGCAGCAGCACCTTCATCGCGACGCTCCGGGGGCCAAGACGGGCAGGCCCGGTGGGGGTCCGACGGTGGCCAGCGCGATCAATGCGTCGATATCGAGGTGTTGTTCGACCAGGTCGCCCAGCAGGTCGAGCCGAGCGTCCCGGGCCCGGGGGAACGAGAGGCCGGAGGGCTCCAGGCCGAGCGTCTCGCGCAGGAATCGCGTCCGCAGCGCGTCGCCTTCCAGTGCGCCGTGCCACATGGTGCCGAACACCTGGCCGGCCCGTGCGCCACCCGGGAAATCCTCGACGCCGGGTCCGCAGGTGACCCGCCCGTGATGGATCTCATATCCGGTGGCCGGCGCGCCGAGCCAGTGCCCAGCGGAGAGCCGAAGCGCCTTGGCCGCAGCGAAATTGGTTTCGACGTCGAGAAGGTCCAGGCCGTCGGCCTCGGCGGGGGCACCTTCGATGCCGGCGTGGTCGCGGACGGTGCGGCCCAGCATCTGGAAGCCGCCGCAGATGCCGAGCACCGGCCGGCCGGCGGCGGCGTGGGCCACCACAGCACGGTCGAGCCCGCGTGACCGCAGCCAGGTCAGGTCGGCGATCGTGGAGCGGGTTCCCGGCAGCACCACCAGGTCAGCGTCGACGAGATCGCCGGGGCGGGAAGCGAACACGACGTCGAGGTCGGGTTCGAGGCCGAGGGCGTCGACGTCGGTGAAGTTGCTGATGCGGGGCAATCGCACCACTGCGACCCGGCGGGCACCGGTGTCCGGGGAGCGCCGCCCCGCAAGATCCAGGGCGTCCTCGGAGTCCAGCCAGATGTCGGGTTGCCAGGGCAGCGTGCCGTAAACCCGCCTGCCGGTCATCCGCTCCAGATCACGCAGGCCCGATGCGAGCAGGTGGTGCGCACCGCGGAACTTGTTGACCACGAATCCGGCGATCAGCGCCTGGTCGTCCGGTGACAACAGTGCGACGGTGCCCAGGAACGCCGCGAACACCCCGCCCCGGTCGATGTCGCCGACCACGACCGTCGGCAGACCGGCATGCCGAGCCAACCCCAGATTCACGTAATCGCCAGCGCGCAAATTGATTTCGGCTGGACTGCCGGCGCCTTCGGCGATCACCACCTCGTAGCGCGAGGCCAGGTCGTCGTAGGCCCGGTGCGCGGCAACGCCGAGCGCCCGTCGTCCGTGTAGCCAGTCAGATGAGCACACCTCACCCCAGGGTTGTCCCATCAGCATCACGTGGCTGCGCTGGTCGCTTCCCGGTTTGAGCAGTACCGGGTTCATCGCGGCCTCCGGTGTCGCCCGCGCCGCCAGTGCCTGCACCCACTGCGCGCGGCCGATCTCCACGCCGGCACCGCCGGGCCCCGTGCAGACCATGGAGTTGTTCGACATGTTCTGCGCCTTGTACGGCGCCACTTTCATGCCGCGCCGAGACAGGGCGCGACACAGACCGGTGGTGACCACGCTCTTGCCGGCATCGCTGGTCGTGCCGGCGACCAGGAGTCCCGCCATCAGGTCTTCCTGACCAGGAACAGATCCATCACCCAGCCGTCCTGCGTCTCGGCGGCCGCGCGGGCATCGGCGACACGGGGCAGCACGTCGCCCACCCGGCCGGCGATGAGCTGCTCCCCCGCGGCCCCGAGGTTGGCGCCCCACCACATCGTCCAGTCCTGCAGGCCGGTGAAATCGAGTCGCTCCGGTGGCGGATTGAGCATCGCCACGATGTTGTCCAGGCCGGCGACGACGGCCTCCTGCAGCCGACGTCCGGTGGTGAGATGCACCGGGCGGCCGACCTCGTGCAACACGATGCGGTGCCGGGCGGCAAGCAATTGCGGCGCACTCACCCCCGGTAGCACATCGAAGTCCAGGTCTACCGATTCGACCTTGAGGAGGTCACGTACTTTCTCGACGATGCGGATGGTCGAGTCGTACAGCGACGGATCCCCCCAGATCAGGAACGCGGCGGTGCCGCCGCGTTCGTGCAGGACTGCGGCGTAACGCTGCGCGCGGGCCTGATGCCAATCGGTCACGGCGGCCTGGTAACCGGCAGCGCTCAATCCGGCGGAGCGGTCGCGTTCGGGGTCCGGCACTGCGATCACCTCAACCGGACCGTGCGGGCCGGGGTGGGTCCGCACGATCGCGCGGCGCGCGGCGAGTAAGCGGTCGTCGTCGGCTTTCTCGGCGGCGAGCACGTAGTCGGCGGTCCGCAGCGCCTGGGCCACCTCGGGTGTGACGTGCTGCGGGCCCATTCCGACGCCGAGGATGCGGACCTTCACCGGCGCGGGCATGCCAGCGATTCTGTCACCGCCTGCGGCGCAGGTCCGCCGCGGCTGCTGCTTGCTACCGGGAAGCACCGCATCAACCCCCCGGCGAACTGGGTTTCCATTGAATCAGCGTTGACTACCAACGTTATTCGTGGATTCTCGACCACCGCTGTTCAGCGTCGTCGGTTAGCCGTCCATCGATCCGGTCCGACGCCCAACCCGGGCAGCGGCTCCAAGGCGCTAGATACAGCCTTTCGCGCAGACGTCGGCCGGCGGCCCATAGAGCAGATCGGGCACGCCGGTCACCTGCGGAATAGGCTCGTCGGCACTCGTGCTGGCACCCTCGGTGAGGTCGACGTCGTGGTCGAGTTCCGGCATGCTCCCCACGAATGCGCACAGGAAGCTCACCGCGAGCGGGCACGGGTTCTCCACTGGGCCGGCGTTCGCCGGTGCGGCGACGCCCAAAGCCGATCCGATGGCAATGACCGCGACCAGGACCGTCTTCTTCAACATGATTACTTCGGCCCTCCGATCGGATGTGCTGGCATTGGTGTCCGCAGCCTAACCCACCTGACAGCTCCGCGGCCATGATCGGCCCGCACGCTTGCCGCCATGACAGCCTCCCGGCGCGGAACGTCAGCGGCGTGAAGGCCGTCCCGAGAACTGGCGCAGCAGGCGTCGTCCCCTAACCTGACGGAAACCTTTACTGCTGAAGAGAACTCAGTCACTTGACGCGAACCCGTCGCGGGCCGGCCGAACCAGCCTTGCGCGCCGATTGACAGCCCTGCCCATAACGAAGCAGCATGACTTTCATGAGCAGGAACAAAGCGTTTGTCGTCGGTGTCGGCATGACGAAGTTCGAGAAGCCCGGCAGAAGAGAGGGCTGGGATTATCCGGCAATGGCCAAAGAGGCGGGAACCAACGCCCTCGAGGACGCCGGCATACCCTTCGACGCCATCGAGCAGGCGCACGTCGGCTATGTATACGGCGACTCGACCTGCGGGCAGCGGGCGATCTACGAGCTCGGTATGACCGGGATTCCGATCACCAACGTCAACAACAATTGCTCCACCGGATCCACAGCGCTGTTCCTGGCCACCCAGTCGGTGCGCGGCGGACTCGCCGACTGCGCACTTGCCCTGGGCTTCGAAAAGATGCAACCCGGCTCGCTGCAGGGCGGACTCAGCGATCGCGAGCAACCGTTGGGGCGCCACATCCAGGCCGAGGCGGAGTTGTTCGAGCTCGCCTTCCCCGTGGCACCCTGGATGTTCGGCGCCGCCGGGCGGGAACACATGCAGCGTTACGGCACCACCACCGAGCAGTTCGCCAAGATCGGCGAGAAGAACCATCGGCACTCGGTGAACAACCCCTACGCCCAATTCCAGGACTCCTACACCCTCGACGAGGTCAAGGCCGCGAAGATGATCTACCCGCCGGCGGAGTTGACCCGGCTGCAGTGTTCGCCGACATCCGACGGGTCCGCCGCGGTGATCGTGGCCAGCGAGGCGTTCGTCGACAAGCACGGCCTGGCCGCGCAGGCCGTCGAGATCGTCGGTCAGGCCATGGTCACCGATCTGGAGTCCACGTTCACCGACAAGAGCGCGATCACCATCGTCGGCTCCGACATGACCCGCCACGCGGCCCGAAAAGTCTACGAGCAGGCTCAGGTCGGCCCGGCTGACATCGATGTCATCGAGCTGCACGACTGCTTCTCGGTCAACGAGTTGCTCACCTACGAGGCGCTCGGCCTCTGCGCTGACGGGGACGGCGGCAAACTCATCGACAATGGCGAAACCACGTACGGCGGTAGGTGGGTCGTCAACCCGTCCGGCGGTCTCATTTCCAAAGGCCACCCGCTCGGTGCGACCGGTCTGGCTCAGGCAAGCGAACTCACCTGGCAGCTACGGGGAACGGCGGACAAGAGGCAGGTCGAGAGCGCCGCGCTGAAGTCCGCAGTTGCGCTGCAGCACAACATCGGACTCGGCGGTGCCGTTGTGGTAACCGCCTACCGGCCGGCCGAGCGTTAGGCAAGCAGCTCTGCGAGGTGGATCCCTTCGCGGCCGGTGAGGTCGAGAAGTTGGGTGCGACAGGAGAAACCGTCGGTCATCACCGGCGACGACCCGTCGGACTCTCGTAGCGCCGGCAAGAGATCGTTCTCCGCGACCGCGACGCTGAGGTCGTAGTGGCCGCGCTCTGCGCCGAAGTTACCGGCCAGCCCGCAGCAGCCTTCCACGACCCGCGTCGCGACGCCGGCGCGGCCGAGGATGTCGAGATCGGCGTCGAACCCCATGACGGCGCGGTGGTGGCAGTGCGGCTGCACTACCGCGGTGGTGCCCGACCGATCCGGCGGCTCCCACCCGGGGATACTGCCGAGTAATTCGGCCAGGGTTCGTATCGAACGCGAAACCGTCTCGGTGGTTTCGCTATCGCCCAGTAACTCGGCGGCGTCACTGCGGAACACCGCCGTGCAGGACGGCTCCAGTCCGACGATGGGTACGCCGGCGCGCGCCGGATCGGCAAGTGCTGTGACGCTGCGGTGCAGGACCTTTCGAGCTGTAGCGAGCTGTCCGGTGGAGATCCAGGTCAGCCCGCAACACAGCCTGCGCTCTGGGATGCGCACCGAGTAACCGGCGGCCTCGAGCACCCGCACGGCGGCGATGCCGACCTGCGGAGTGAAGTGGTTGGTGAAGGTGTCGACCCAGAGCATCACCGGATCGCCGGGAGCGCTGCGATGGTCGGCGAACCATCCGCGAAATGTCTGCGCGGCGAACACCGGCAGACCGCGCCGGGGGTCGACTCCGGCCATCCTTTTGCCGAGCGGAGCCAGCGGTCCGGCCATCATCCGGTTGACCGCGACCGGCATCAACGACGCCAGCGCGGCCCAGTGCGGCAGCCGACCCAGCGAATAGTGACTGGCCGGCCTCAGCCGGTGGCGGTAGCGCTGAAACAGGACCTCGGCCTTCAACGTTGCCATGTCCACCCCGGTCGGGCATTCCGAGGAGCAGGCCTTGCACGACAGGCACAGGTCCAGGGAATCCAGGATCTCCGGTGACCGCCATCCCTGCACGATCGATCCGTTGGCAAGTTCCTGGAGGACTCGGGCGCGCCCTCGGGTGGAATCCTTCTCATCCCCGGTGGCCCGAAACGATGGGCACATCACGCCGGGGCCGCTGGTCACCCGGCATTTGCCGACACCGGTGCAGCGATGCACCGCGGTGCTGAAATCGCCACCGTCGTGGTGATAGCTGAACCCCAGATCCGAGGCTATCGACCGGGCGGATGCCTCGCGAAGGTCGGCGTCCAGGGGGCTCGGGGCCACGATGACCCCCGGGTTGAGGACATCCTCCGGGTCGAACACGGCCTTCACCGCCGCGAAAGTGGCGATCGCGGCGGGTGAGTACATCAGCGGCAGCAACTCACCGCGCGCCCGCCCGTCCCCATGCTCGCCGGACATCGAACCGCCATAGCCGGCAACGAGTTTCGCGGCATCGGTGAGAAACTCTCGGAACACCCCGCGCCCGTCGGCACGGTCCAGCCCGAAGTTGATCCGAATGTGAATGCAGCCATCGCCGAAATGCCCGTACGGCACGCCGGTCAGGTCGCGTTCTGCCAGCAGCGCCTCGAACTCACGCAGGTAGCTGCCCAGATTTTCGGGTGGGACGGCCGCATCCTCCCACCCGGACTTCCCGGCGGGCTCGGTCGTCCGGGCGGCCAGGCCGGCGCCGTCTTCGCGGATCTTCCACAACGCCGCAGCCTCGTGCGCGTTGTCGACCACCCAGCCATCCATGGCGTCGGCCGCGGTGAGGGTGGCCGCGGCGCGTGCGGCGACCTCCGAGGGGTCCTCTCCGCAGAGTTCGATCAGCAGCCAGCCCTGCCCGGCGGGTAGCCCCGGGACGGCGCTCGCCCCCCTGCGCGTCCGAACCACATTGACGATGCGGGCGTCCAGACCCTCCACCGCTACCGGACGGAAGGGCAGTACGGCGGGGACCGCGTCGGCGGCTGCCGGCATATCGGGATAGCCCACGACCAACAGCAGGCTCACAGCCGGGGCCCGCACCAGTTGTACGGTCGCCTCGCGCAGCAGACCCCAGGTTCCCTCCGTCCCGACGAACGCCTTCGCCACGTCGAAGCCGCGCTCGGGCAGCAGGTGCTCCAGCGAATAGCCCGACACCTGCCGGGTGAATCGTCCGAATTCGGTGCGGATCAGCCCGAGCCGCGACGTGATCACACCGTCCAGCTCAGACAGCGTGGCCGAGGCGCCGGGGCCGGCTCCGCGGGTCGCCCGCAGGAGTTCGCCGGTGCCCGTGACCACTTCGAGTTCGACGATGTTGTCGGCGGTGCGCCCGTAACCCAGGGCCCGGGAACCACAGGCGTTGTTGCCGATCATTCCGCCGATCGTGCATCGGCTGTGGGTGGACGGGTCCGGGCCGAAACGCAGACCGTGCGGTGCGGCGGCCCGCTGCAGATCGTCGAGGATCACGCCGGGTTGCACGATCGCCGTCGCCGAACCGCCATCGATTTCGCCGATGCGGTGCAGATGGCGGGAGAAGTCGAGCACGATGCCCGGGCCTACCGCGTTGCCGGCGATCGACGTGCCGGCGCCCCGCGCGGTGATCGGCACCCCCAGCGAACGCGCCATCCCGACGATTGCGGCGATCTCGTCGGGTTCGGTGGGAAAGACCACCACATCGGGCACCACGCGGTACAGCGACGCATCGGTGGAGTACTCGGCGCGCCGGCGTGCAGAAGAATCGACATCGACGACGCCCGCGCGCCGAAGCGTGGCAACCAAGTCTTCGGCGTCGTCGACCCTCGTGGGCTTATGCGCCTCGGTGTGCCTCATCAAATCGATTATCTCTCAACCGCAACACAGCGAACCACCGCGGCTGCAGCCCGGAAGAGGGTAGCTACACCCGGGATCAGCGCGGCGGACCTGGCTTGGCGGCGGGGGCCGCTTCAGACGCTGCGGTGGTGAGCCTTGCGTCGGTGGCGCTGTCGGGGGGATCGCTGATCAGCAGACCCCCCGATACCCATTGAATGACGATCGTGGTTTGCGGCAGGTTGGTTCGCAGTTCGGTCTGCAGCGCATCGACGTCCGGCCGGGTGGACCCGATCAGGGTGACGGTGATCGTATTTGGGGTGCCGTCACCGGAGATGCTCAAGACCTCGGTGTCCGGTTTCGTCGACACCCATGTGGCGGTGGTTTCGCGGGCGGCAACCAGCGCAGTCTCGGCGTCACTTGGCTCGGTGGCCCCGGGGGTATGAGTCCAGGCCATGCTGACCGGAATATCTTGCTGGAACTTTGCGCTGATGAGCGCCGTCAGGTCGTCCGAACTCTTCGGCGGAAGCGGTCCGGCGGTAGAGATCACCAGCGTGCCCGACTGGTAGCTGAGACCTTGCAAGGTCAACGACTGTGTGGCAAGCCATTTCTCGACCGTCGGGCTCAGATCGTTCAATGGCAGTTGCGGCGGTTCTTTCTGGATGTGATCCGGGTCCTGCACCGGTATCCACCCGACCTGGGCGGTGACCGGGTAGCCCAGCGCCCGACTGAGAGCCGCGGCCACGTCCCGCACCGGCGGTGGCGCAGTTTCGCCGGTGATGTCCGCGCGGACCGTACCTCCGGAGATGGCGATGTGGCTCAGCCTGTTGCCGGAGCCGAGCAGGCCAGTGAGGGTTTGCGTGGCGACCTTCAGATCGTGTGCCCGGCCGCTGATCTCGATGAACCGCGGTGTGAGGATGAGCGTGACAGCCAGTGCGCACGTCGCGGTCAATGCCACCGAACCGACGATCCAGTGGCGATGCGTTTTGAATCGGTGTCGGGGTACCAGGCCGGTCGCCAAAAACACCACCGCGGCCATCAGCACGATGCCGACCAGGTTGGTCAGAAACAACAGCGTCGCGCCGCGGGCCAGCTGTGGTTGCCCGTACCCCAGCAGGACACCGATCGCCGCCAGCGGCGGCACGAGCGCGACCGCGACCGCAACACCGGGCAGGGCACCGGAGATTTTCTTGTGCACGGTGGCGTATGCGCCGGCTGCACCGGCCCCGAGCGCGACCAGCAGGTCGCGGATGTCGGGGCTGGATCGTTCAACAACCTGGCTGGTCAGCTCGGTTCCTTCGGCGGTCAGCAACGTAGCGAACAGCCATCCGACCGCGATGGCACCCAACGCCGACATCGAGACCAGCGCCAACCCGGTCAGGAGCCGCCGTCCCCATCCCATGATCAAGCAGGCAGCGATTCCCATGATGGGTGCCATCAACGGCGCGATCATCATGGCGCCGATCACCACGGCTGCGGAATTCTGCAGTAGCCCGATGGCCGCGACCATGCTGGACAGGAACATCAGAACCGCGAATCGCCATGTTGCGGTGGCCGACGGCGCCACCATCAGGTGGTCCATCGCTGAATGGCGGTCTTCGATGGAGAGTCGCCGTATCGGCCAGCGGAGGTGCCCGACGCGCGACGGCGCCGGCGTGTCGATACTCGCTTCCCGCATCGGTTTCGATCCTGTCAATAGCATGCGACCAGTTTTCGGTGGTGCCGGCCCGGTAGCTATTGCGCTGGTGGCAACGCGTGACCTTCGACTGGATAGCTACCACCTCATCGACGAAGAGTCGCGGAGGCTCGCGCAGAACTGCGAACTTCCGGGGTGTGACTTCACCAGTATTTCTTCACCAATACTTCAGGGCCTGCTCGAATGCGCGGGTCAGCAGAGCCCGGTCGACCTCAAGCGGCGCGTTGCCCAACAACCGCTGCTGTGGCCAGGCGCCCTCGGTAAGCGCCAGCGCGTCGGCGCGGTCGTAACCGACGGCCGTCAGCCCGTTGGGCATGCCGACCGCACGCATTATTCGGATCAGGTGTTCGGCCAGGACCGCGCCCGCGTCGCTCTCGGACACCGCGTCGGGGACAGCGGCGCCGAGCATGCGCGCCGCATCGAGGTGCCGTGTCGGGTCGGTGTGGGCGGTGAGGGCAAAGGTGGCCGGGGCGTTGAGAATTACCGCCATGCCATGCGGCACCAGGGGTTCGGCGCCTGGGTAGCCGCCAGGATTAAAGTCACGAACCTGGCCGGCCACCGCGTAGGCCATGGCATGCGGGATGTGCACCCCGGCGTTGCCGAAGGCGATGCCCGCCAGCGTCGCTGCCCACATCGTCTGCTCCCGGGCATGGTGATCGGAGGCGTCGTTCACGGCTCGTTCCAGATACCGGCCGAGAAGTCGCAGGGCTTCGCGGCTACCCACATCACTCCACGGGTTGGCGCCCTGACTCATCGGGCGCTGGCTGCGTGGCCGTGAGGCGGTACGGCGGGTGAAGGGGCGGGCGGTGTAGGACTCCAGCGCGTGGGAGAGCACGTCCAGTCCGCTGCATGCGACGACCTTGGCGGGCAGGGTTTCGGTGCTGTCGGGGTCGACGAGCGCTTCGGTGGGACGCAGCGCCGGCGAGGCGATACCTGTTTTGGCCGATATCGACAGCAGGTCGAAAATGGCGATGCCCGTGACCTCGCTGCCGGTGCCCGATGTCGTGGGACACGCGATGTGCGGCTTCAACGGTCCGGGCACCGGCAGTCCCGCACCGACAGGCGCGTTCACGTAGTCGAGGAAGTCGGCGGGATGACTGGCATAGAGGTTGGCCGCCTTGGCGGTATCGATCACCGATCCCCCACCGAGCGAGATGTAGCCATCCGGCTTGGTGTCCAACGCGAACGCTGCTGCATGCCTGAGTGATTCATCGGTTGGTTCAACACGGCTGTCGGTGTAGGCCACGACCTCGACACCGGCGTCGCGCAACGAACGAGCGACGGTGTCGAACACGGCAAGACCAGAAACGACAGCGTCGGAGAACAGCGCCGCCCGGGTGATGCCGCAGGCTCTGGCCCGCTCCCCGACTTCGGCCAGGCACCCTCGTCCGAAGGTGACCCGTGAAGCGTCGACGGTGAACGCCGTGTCGAACTGGTCGGCGACGCTGATGTGCTGGCAGCAGCTCATCCGCTGATTGTGCCTGTTGTTGTTTCCGCATCGGAGGCCGCGGGTAGTTCGGTGCACATGGAAGGTCAATGGCCCGCAACGCACTCACCTGCGGTACTTTTCGATGTCGACGGCACCCTGGTCGACTCCAACTACCTGCACGTCTACGCCTGGCAGCGCGCCTTCGACGACGAAAACCTCAATGTCGAAGCGTGGCGCATCCACCGGTGCATCGGGATGGACGGTTCCACCCTGGTGCGCGTCCTGTCCGATGATGCCGATGACGACGTCCAGCAGCGGCTGAAGGATCAGCACACCCACTACTACCGGGAGACCACTTCGCTGCTGCACCCGCTGCCGGGAGCCCGAGACCTGCTGAACCGGGTGGCGGAGCTGGGTCTGCAAGTGGTGCTGGCCACATCGGCGCCCGAGGATGAGCTGGCGATCCTGCGCAGGGTTCTCGACTGCGACGAGGTGATTTCGGAGGTCACGTCCGCCGGCGACGTGGACACCGCCAAACCACAACCGGACATCGTTCAGGTCGCCCTCGATCGGGCGCAGGTGCCCGCCGATCGCGCGGTGTTCATCGGCGACGCGGTCTGGGACGCCGAGGCCAGTACGCGTGCCGGGGTGCCCAGTATCGGTGTACTCAGCGGCGGTGTGAGTAGAACTGAACTCGAAAGCGCCGGTGCCTCGGCAACTTTCGAGAACCCGCAAGCGCTGCTTGCCGATATCGAGTCCACCCGAATCGCAGAACTTGCAGTTAGCAAGTCCACTCGATTCGCAGAGCTTTGCAGTCCGCTGGCGAAGACCCGCGCTGCGGGAGAATGACGATGGGCCCCACAGTGGTGAAAATGTCCACGCGCATCGGCGATGCGAGGCGAGTACCCTGGAATACGGGCTAGAGAGCTTTCATCGTCCCGCCGGACGGACGAGGCTCCGCTGCACCCTTGACCCGAAAGCGTGCTGCCATGGACGATCTCACACACGTCGCCGTGGCCGGTTTCGTGTCCTTGCCGGAACTCATCAGGGCCATTTCGGGGTAGTTCACACCGTCACCGTCACCTCAGGAGGTTGGGATATGCCGGCAACCGTCACCCACAAATTGCTTGAATCACATCTTGAGTCTGGGAACCTGACAGCCGGCGATGAGATCGCCATTCGCATCGACCAGACGTTGACCCAAGATGCGACCGGCACATTGGTGATGCAGGAGTTGGAGGCGCTCGGTCTGGACACCGCCCGCACAGAGGTAAGTGTCCAGTACGTCGACCACAACCTGCTACAGACCGACGAAAAGAACGCTGAGGACCACGAGTACCTGCGCACCGCAGCGCAGCGCTTCGGATTGTGGTTTTCCAAGCCGGGCAACGGCGTCTCACATCCGACGCACATGCAACGCTTCGGCATTCCTGGCAAGACGATGGTCGGATCGGATTCGCACACCCCGGCGGCAGGATCGCTGGGCATGCTGGCAATCGGTGTCGGCGGCCTGGAAGTGGCGGTGGCCATAGCGGGTCGTCCACTTCATCTGAGGATGCCTGAGATATGGGGTGTACGCCTTGAAGGCGCTCTGCCGGAATGGTGTTCGGCGAAGGACGTGATTCTGGAGATGCTGCGTCGCCACGACGTCAAGGGCGGTGTGAACCGGATCATCGAGTATTACGGACCGGGTCTGCCCAGCCTCTCCGCTATGGATCGGCACGTCATCGCCAACATGGGTGCGGAACTCGGCGCCACTACATCGGTGTTTCCCAGCGACAACGCAGTGCAGGAGTTCCTGCGCGCGGTCGGCCGCGAGAGCGACTGGACTGAGATTGTGGCCGACGACGGCGCACGTTATGACATCGACGAAACCATCGACCTCACAGACATCGAACCGCTGATCGCCAAACCATCATCACCGGGCAATGTGGTGCCCGTACGTGAGGTCGCGGGCGAGCCGATCGCACAGGTGGTGATCGGGTCAAGTGCGAACCCCGGCCTTCGCGACTTCGCCATCGCCGCCGCAATGGTCGAAGGCCGGCAGACCTCGCCGGATGTCAGCTTCGATATCAATCCGACCTCCCGCGAGATCCTCACCGACATGACGAACATCGGAGCGACGGTGGCGCTCGTGATCAGCGGGGCCCGGATTCATCAGGCCGGCTGCATGGGATGCATCGGCATGGGCCAAGCCCCCGCAACCGGACACAACTCACTACGCACAATGCCGCGAAACTTCCCCGGTCGATCGGGCACCAAGGAGGACAAGGTCTGGCTGTGCTCTCCAGAGACCGCAGCGGCGTCGGCACTGACCGGCGTGATCACCGATCCCCGCGAGTGGGCGCACAAAGCGGGCCTGGATTATCCGGCACTTACGCTGCCCGAGCATCGCAGCGTGAACACTGCGATGCTCGTCGCACCACCGAAACCGGAGGAAGCGCAGAAGATTTCCCCGGTCAAGGGACCGAACATCTCTGGTCTGCCCGACTCCGAACCACTGCCCGACGAGCTGACCGCCCCAGTTCTTTTGATGGTCGGCGACAACATATCCACCGACGAGATCTCTCCGGCAGGCGCCCGCGCCCTGCCCTACCGGTCTAATATCCCCAAGCTCGCCGAGTTCAGCTTCACCCAGATCGACGAGTCCTATCCGAAGCGCGCGCTGCGGGCCACCGAGACCGGCCACATCATCGTAGGTGGCGAAAACTACGGGCAAGGCTCCTCACGAGAGCACGCGGCGATTACTCTGCGCCACCTTGGTCTTCGGGTAGTCATTGCGAAGTCGTTCGCCCGGATCCACTGGCAGAACCTCGCCAACTTCGGTGTGCTCCCCCTGGAATTCATCGACGCGAGCGACTACGAGGACATTGATCAGTACGACACACTGGCACTGACCGACCTGCACAAGGCCCTCGAAGATGCGGAGCCGATCACTGTGAAGAACACCACTAAGGAGACTACATTACAAGTGCGACATCGGCTTTCGCCCCGACAGGCAGCTTATATCCTGGCCGGTGGATTATTGGAGACCCTCAACATATAGCTTCTCGGATGCCTTCGGTGATGAAGTCCAGCCCGATCTGCCCGGTGAAATTGAAGCCCTTGACGCACTCCCTGACCCAGGCAGTGATGGCTTCGTGCTCAATCGATTCGAAGACTAATTGCGTTGCGTCCGGTAGCCGACCGACCGCCGCCACTGGCACGGCAACGACCGCAGCGGCGCCCTCGCTCTGGTGGTGGGCGTTCGCCGTGATCGGCTTCAGTGCGAACCGATGCCCCCGGCGCGTTCGAGTTCGGCCAGGGCCGGCTCGAGGGCGTCGGCCATCTCGTCGATGTCATCGGCTATCTCAGGGGTGGTGACGAAGCCGAAATCCATGTTCTCCATGTAGGAGAAGCAGGTGATGTTGAGCGCCACATCAAGCACCGGCGGTCCGAGCGGCCACAACGATTCCAGCTTGGCTCCCGCCATATACAGCGGAAACTGGGGTCCCGGAACGTTGGACACCACCAGGTTGATCGGAGAAAGGTTGGACGACAACCCGGTCGCGGTATAGGCGCGCGCAGCCAGATGCAGCAGCCCCGGCGGCGTGGTCTCGGTGAGGCCCATGATCTGGTGCGCCGACAACGCCTTGGCCATCTCCTTGGCGTTCTGAGTGCCTTCGTAGATGGCCTTGATCCGGTCCCCGGGATCTTCGATATCGGTGGCAAGCGACACGGTCATCGTGCTGAGCTGATTGCCGACCTCAGCACTGCTCTCCTCGGTGCGGGTCGACACCGGGATCTGCACGATGAGCGGTTCTTTGGGCAGCTCTCCTCGTTTGAGCAGGTATTCGCGGGCGGCCCCGGCCACCAGCGCGAGCACGACGTCGTTGACCTTCACCCCGAACGCGTCCTTGACCGCCTTGACCCGCGCCACTTCGACCCGCCCGCCGGACACCCGGCGGTGGGGCGAGACTTGGGCATTGAATCGGGTGTGCGGCGCCTCGAAATAGCGGGGTGGTTTGTCGTGGAAACCAAACGTGGCCAGCTGCTGACGCACTGTCTGCTCCAGCAGCCTGGCGACGCGATAGGGCGTCTTGATCCCGAGATTGACCAACGCGCCCAACGCAACTCGCTCGATTCCGGGGTTCCGCAGGCCGACCAGCGACCCCACCGTGTCCTCCGACGGCGGCCGTGGCTCCGGAGTGATGTCGAGCAGGATCTCGCCGAGACCCGCGCCCGACACACCGTCGATGATCGCGTGGTGCATCTTGGTCAGCGTCGCGACCCGACCGCCCTCGACGCCCTCGATCACCCACAACTCCCACAGTGGACGCGAGCGATCGAGCTTGTAGGACATCAACCGGCCGACGAGTTCTTCGACTTCCTTCCGGCCGCCGGGCGCGGGAACAGCGATGCGGCGGATATGGAAGTCGGCGTCCAAATCCTCGTCCTCGACGAACCACGGTCGGTCCAGGCCCAGCGGAAAACCGACCACCCGCCACCGCAGCTGTGGCATCTGCGGCAGCCGCTCGACGATGAGTTCGCGCACCTTGTCGAAGCTGTACTGCGGTGCATCGGTGGGATCGCAGATCGCCACCGCCCCGACGTGCATGTGCCAGCCCGCCGTCTCGGCGTACCAGAACGCCGCGTCCACACCAGAAAGCCGCTTCATCAAATATCCAATCAGTGCTCGGGCTGGACTCCGCCGGTCCGCTGTTCGTCAGCTCGCGCGATCTTGGGTTTCACGCAGTCCAGAAGTACGCGCTTGACGCCGAGCTTACGGGTTCGCGGCGTGGCGAGCGTGCAGGTGGAATCGGGGCTCACCATCGCGACTTTCGTGTGAGTTGACCAGACTCGACGAAAAAGCAGACGAGGTCACCGATGGTGTCGGCGGTGGGGCGCGAGCTATAGCCCAATTCTGTTCTGGCCTTGGTGCCGTCAACTACCGGCGCTGCGAGCAGTGAACCCAGAGCTGCCTTCGACACCACGTCCGAACCAAACCGGGCGGCGATCGGCTCGGCGACGACGAGCACCGGCTTGATCATGGCGAGCGGAAACGCGAACAGTGGGCCCCGCCGTCCAGCCAACCGAGCCGCCGCGCGGAAGGCCTCGAGCATCGTGATCATCTCACCGGGCAGCAGGTAGTTCTCGCCGGTGCGACCCTGCTCGGCCGCGGCCATCAGGCCGGCCGCGACGTCGCGGACGTCGACGAAGTCGAAACCACCTTCGATCACCGCGGGAACCCGGCCGCGCACCGCGTCCAGCAGCATGCCGTTGAGCCGGGAGGGACCGTAATCCACCGGCCCGTAGACGCCGGTGGGGTTGCAGATCACCGCGTCCAGGCCGGCGTCGATGACGTTGTGTAGCTCTTGCTCTCCGGCCCACTTGGATCGGTCGTAGACCGGAATCGTGGGATCGGTCGACCGCGCCGACGATTCGTCGAGGCGGCCCTGGCACGAATATTGATCGAACGAATGCACCGAGCTGCAATGCACCATGCGACGCACACCGACCGTGCGGGCCGCCTCGGCGACGACTCGCACGCCCTGCGTATTGACCCGCCAGGCCAGGTCGTCGCTCTGGGCGAGCGTGATCATCGCGACGAGGTGATAAACGATTTCGGCGCCGTCGAGGGCACCGGTCATCGAGTCCGAATCCAGAACATCGCCAAGGACCCAAGTGACGCGATCGGCGCGGGCGTGGTCGGGCCGGACCCGGTCGATCGCTGTCACCTCATGACCGTGCTCGACGAGTCGATCGATCAAATTGGTACCGAGAAAACCCGCCGCACCCGTGACCGCAACCTTCATCAGGAGTCCAGATCCATGTCAACAAGTTTGTGCCGCAACAGTTTACCGGTCGCATTCCGCGGTAGCTCGTCGAGGAACACCACGTCGCGCGGTACCTTGTGACGCGCGAGATTCTCCTTGACGTAAGCCTTGATCTCCTCGGGGTCACGGGCGGCCGAGGGACCCGGGACAATGCACGCACGTAACCGCTTGCCGAAGTCCCGGTCGTCGACCCCCACCACCGCGGCGTCGCGGACATCCTCACGGTCGGCGAGGAGATTCTCCACTTCGAGCGGAAACACGTTCTCCCCACCCGAAACGATCATGTCGTCGTCACGGCCATCGATGAACAGCAAGCCGCGGTCATCGAAGTGACCGACGTCCCCGCTGGCAAGCAGTCCGTCCACCATCTCCTTATTTCGGCCGTCGGTGTATCCGGTGAAGCTCAGCCCACTCGAGACGAAAATCGCACCCGTCACGTTCGGCTCGGTGATGAGGTTACGGTCCTCGTCGTAGAGCACCACCCGACACCCGACCGGCGGCCTGCCGACAGTACCCGGAGCTTCGGCCAGCTCGGCCGGTGTCGCGATGGCCGCGACCGCAACCTCGGTGGATCCGTAGAGGTTGTAGAGGACCTCACCGAACACCTCGGCGGTGCGCTTACACAAGTCAGGTGACAGCGATGATCCGGCGGCAAAAATGATCTTCAGCGCTGAGGTGTCGTATTTCGCGAGCACCTCCGCGTCCAGATCAAGCATCCGCTGCAACATCGTGGGTACCACCACGAGCATGTCGGCGTGGTTCTCCGCGACGCCGCGCAGCGTGGCTTCCGGATTGAACCGGCGCTGCAACACGATCCGGTTTCCCAGCGCCAGCCCGATCGCGAATTGAGACAACCCGGTGCCGTGGAAGATCGGGGCCGCGTTGAAGATGGTGCCGCATTTGGGGACCGGAACCCGGTCCAAGAACTGTGCCGACGACAACGGCGAAACCTTGTCGCGGGGAGCACCTTTGGGTGTTCCGGTGGTGCCACTGGTCAGCAGGACCATGCCGCCCGGTTGCGACGGGTGTGGCAGCTTCGCTGTCGACTGACCCTGAATGAGCCCATCCAGGCTCAGGGTCGTGGGGTCGACATCGTCGGATCCGTCGACCCAGGTCAAGATCCGCGGGACGTCGTGCGGAATAGCGTCAAGTAGACCCATGAACTCGCCGTCCAGCAGGACCACCTGAACGCCTTCGCGTTCGGCCACGTCGGCGAACTGAGGTTTGGCGAACCCGGTGTTCATCATCACCAGCCGCGCTCCCAGTTTGCCGGCCGCCGCCATCGTCAGCACAAGCCCGCGATGATCACGCGCCAGCACAGCCAGCACCATCCCCGCTTTGACGCCGTGGTGCGCCAGGCCGCGGGCGAAGGCATTGGACTGCTCATCGAGTTCGCGGAACGTCAGCGTTCCCCGTTCGTCGACGATGGCCGGTGCCGTGCCGTACCGGTGAGCTCCGGAGATGACCAGCCCGGCGAAGGGGCCGTACCTCATTGCGCTGACCGCTGAGACGATGCCGTGGTCGGGCCGCAGCGGATCGAACAGGCCGCGCTTGCCGAGGACCGTGATCGCTTTGGCGGTGTCGGTGACCTTGCCAACGACCTCGCGGGGTATCGAGAACAATCCACTCATCTCCGGCGTCCTTTGCGTTTGACGTCAGCTGGTTTGGTAGTCGACTTGGAACTCCTTGATGCCGTTGAGCCAGCCGGACCGCAGCCGTCGAGGTTCGCCTGCCTTGCGGATGTCGGGCATGTGGTCGGCGATCGCATTGAAGATCAGGTCGATCTCCAGGCGCGCGAGGTTCGCGCCGAGACAATAATGGGCCCCGGTACCGCCGAACGCGACGTGCGGATTGGGGCTTCGCATGATGTCGAACTTCGTTGGCTCCTCGAAGGCGTCCTCGTCGAAGTTCGCCGAGCCGTACAACATCACGACCCGCTGTCCCTTCTTGATGGCAACGCCGCCGAGCTCGGTGTCCTCGAGTGCGGTCCGTTGAAACGATGTGACCGGCGTGGCCCAGCGGATGATCTCGTCGGCGGCGGTTTTCGGCCGCTCCTTCTTGAACAACTCCCACTGGTCGGGGTGCGCCAGGAAGGCATTCATGCCATGGGTGATGGCATTGCGGGTAGTTTCGTTACCCGCCACCGCGAGCAAGATGACGAAGAAGCCGAACTCTTCGGAACTGAGTTCGTCGCCGTCGATATCGGCCTCGATGAGCGTGGTCACAATGTCGTCGGCCGGCTCGGCCCGGCGTTGCTCGGCCATCTGGTAGGCGTAGCCCAGTATTTCGGCCGAGGCGGCCTCGGGGTCCATGTCGAATTCGGGATCGTCGTAGGACATCATCTGATTCGACCAGTCGAAGACCTTCATCCGGTCGTCCTGGGGCACCCCGATCAGGTCGGCGATCGCCTGCAACGGCAACTCGACCGCCAGCTGGGTGACAAAGTCACCGGACCCGGCCTCGGCCGCGGCTGTCACGATCTTCTGGGTGCGCTCGCTCAGCTTCTCTTTGAGACCGTTGATCGCGCGTGGGGTGAATCCCCGGGATACCAGCTTGCGCAGCTTGGTGTGGTCGGGAGCATCCTTGTTGATCAGGATGGCGCGCTGCAGCTCGATGTTCTCCCGCGGTATGTCGTCGGCGAAGCGGGGCACCGCAGTGTTCTCGTAGCTGGAGAAGACGTCGCTGCGTTTGGACACCTCCTTGACCTCGTTGAGTTTGCTGACCACCCAGAATCCGTCGTCGTCGAATCCGCCGACGTCCCGAGGCTGCGGATTCCACCAGATCGGCGCTGTCCGACGGAGTTCGGCGAACTCCTCGTAGGGCACCCTCTCGGCATAGATGTCGGGGTCGGTGACGTCGAAACCCTCCGGAAGATCTGGCTCAGCCACTGGTGTCCTCTTTCTCTCACGCATTCCTGGCGACATCGACCATCTCGGCGATGTCGGTGAACTTGACCCGGGGACGTCCGGTCGACTCCCCGCGCTTCTGCTCG
The DNA here is from genome assembly GCA_020438915.1 of Mycobacterium sp. GTDB lineage: Bacteria > Actinomycetota > Actinomycetes > Mycobacteriales > Mycobacteriaceae > Mycobacterium. The sequence goes on along the minus strand of JAGQTR010000333.1, from coordinate 8,688 downwards.
GCCTCATCGATACGGTGCCAGCCCGACCCGCTGATCACGTCGGGCTGACGCTCGGATACCAGCTTCTCGAACGAATCCCGGTCCGCGGCGGGGCTGTCCAACCGCTCAGCCATGAAATCCTCGAGGATACTCTCCACCGTTTCGCCGGCGCAGTGCTTGTTGGTACCGATCGTGCCGGTCGAGCCGCGCTTGATCCACCCGGCGACGTAGGCGCCCGCGAGCGGCTCCCCGTCGTCGCCGAGGATGCGTCCGTCAGCGTTGGGAACGATCCCGCGACGGTCGTCGAACGGCAGGTCGGCCAGCGGACGACCACGAAAACCGATGGAGCGCAACACCAGTGACGCCTCCAAGTCCTCCGTCTCGTCAGTGGGGTTGGCTGTCAACTTACCGTCGGACTCGACCAGCTCGTTCTTGACGATACGGACGCCCTCGACGTGTTCGGTACCGAGAATCTCGGCGGGAGACACCAGATAGCGGAACACGACCCGCTTGTGGTCCGGGTCGGTCGACCGCTTCGCGTACTCCTGGGCCAACTGCACCTTCAGGGTGAGCGCCGGCTCGACCGCGGAATCTTCGATGACCGCCCGGCTGGCCGGATCGAGTTCGAGTTCTCCCTCGTCGATCACGATGTCCACCCCAGGAAGATAGCTGAATGCCAGAAACTCCGATGAGGAATACGAGGCCTGGACCGGCCCCCTGCGCCCAAGTAGCACAACCTCACGAATCTTACTGTGCCGCAAAGCCTCTAGCGCGTGGTCGGCAATGTCGGTGCTCTCCAGCTCATCGGCGCCGAGCAGCAGGATCCGCGCCACGTCCAATGCAACGTTGCCGTTACCGACGATGACCGCACGCTCACCGGAAAGATCGAATGTCATGTCGGTGTAATCGGGGTGGCCGTTGTACCACGCGACGAACTCCGATGCGGGGTGGCTGCCGGGGAGGTCCTCACCCGGGATATCGAGCCGCCGCTCGTCGAACGCACCCACGGCATACAGGACGGCGTGGTGGTGGCGGATCAAGTCCTCGTGGGTGAGATGAGTGCCGAACTCGACGTTGAGATGGAACCGGAAGGCGTCATCGTCGAACTTCTCATCGAACATCGGTCCCACCCCCTTGGTCGCGAGGTGATCGGGCGCCACGCCGGCACGGATCAGACCGAACGGCGTCGGCAGGCGATCCAGCATGTCGACCTCGACATCGGCCCGTTCCAGTAGTTCCTCGGCCGCGTAACAGGCCGCGGGACCCGCGCCGACGATCGCGACACGCAGGGTTCCCAGTTCGGCGGGCGGTCGGGCGGGATTCTCCAAGATGCTCAGGTCCGGCTGCAACGGATGTCGCTGGAAGTAATCGGCATTGATGTCCTTGTACCGCTGCATCGCCTCGGGCAGGTCATCCTCGGAATAGATCGCGCCGACCGGACAGACCTCCACGCACGCGCCGCAGTCGATACACGTCTCAGGATCGATGTAGAGCATCTCGGTGGTGGCGAACTCGTCGTGGTCGGGAGCCGGTCGGATGCAGTCGACCGGGCATTCCGGAACACAACTCGCGTCATTGCAGCACCGTTGCGTGATCACAAATGCCATGCTTACCGCCCCCGTAGTCGGTTCATGTCCCGGTGGTCAAAGTTCCGCACTGAGCTACCCGACTTCCCGCAGCCGGTCGCCGATGAAGTCGACGATGACCTCGAGCGCCGCTCGACTCTCAGGCAGGAAGGGCAACATCGCGGGAAACGCGTGCAGTTGGCCGGGCCAGACCTTGAGAGTGCACTCGCGTCCACGTTCGCGCAGCGCCTCGTGCATTCGCTCGGCGTCGGAGAGCAACGCCTCGGATTCGGCGGCAACGATCAGCGTCGGCGGAAACCGCCCCAGGTCCCCTTGCAGCGGCGAGATCACATGGCGGTCGCGGACGTCGGAGCCCACGCAGTCGATGAGCGCCGACAGTCCCACGCCGACCCCCATCGGGTCGCGGGGCGCATTGACATGCGCTGCGCGGTGTGTGCCGTCGAGATCCAACAGCGGCGAGAGTCCAACCACACCTGCCGGTGTGCCCAACCCTTGTTCCTGTGCCGCCAACACCGTCGCGAAGGCAAGGAACCCGCCGGCGGAGTCGCCCGCCAGTACGGTCTGCTCGGCGGCGAACCCCTGTTCCAGAACCCAGCGGTACGCGCGTAGGCAGTCCTCGAGTGCCTGATCGATGGTCGCCTCTGGATGCTGGCGGTATTCGACGTGCACCACCGGCAGGCGGGTTCGCCGGGCCAAAGCCGCTGCGATATGGCGGTGGGTGTCGAGGCTGCCGCAGAAGAAACCGCCGCCATGCAGGTAGAAGATGGCGCCGTCCCCGACCGGGCGGCTCTGTTGTAGCGAAATGGTCTCTACCAGAACGCCGTCCACAGAGTTGCATCGCATCCGGACTCCCCGGACCGGCCGCAGACGCTGAAGCCGGGCCAGGTTGTTGATATGCCGCCCGACGGTCGCCAGACGGTCACCGAGCATCTGGTCAGCGGCGGGGGCAGCCGATCGGCGCGCCCGGGCAAGCAATGTTCGCTGGGCAATCGCGTACCAGACCTGGGACTGCCGACTCGGCTGTCCGGTCAAATCTGACCCAACTGGTAACCCGATCGCCAGCTCCTTCGGAGACATGAACGGTGGTCGCGCTTTCGGAAAATAGTACACATATTGATCGGTTATGTACACTAAATTCGCCGAGGCTGCCTTCACCAATACCCACGGTCTGCGTTTGTAAACTCAGATACCGATCGCCGTGCGCCGCGGTCCAGATGCAGAAAGCGACGTCGGCCCCGCGATCGACCACGATCGAGCAACCGGACGGGGTGGTGGTGCCAGCACAGACACCGGGCCAGAATCGCACCCTCGGAAGACCGCCGGGCGGCGGCAAGTCCTCCCAAGAGGCTCGAGAGGCCTTGCTGGACGCGGCCGAACGCTCACTGGTCGCGCGTGGGTATCGCGCTTCCACGATGGCGGCGATCGCGCAGGAGGCGGGCTGCACCCGCACGATCATCTACCGTCACTTCGCGACCCGCGACGAGCTTCTGGTCGCCCTCGTGACTCGAGCGACCGGGCGGCACATCGCGACCATCTTCGAACACTTCGATGGCGGCGACGATCTGGCGACGATGATCACCGAGGCCCTGGTGGTGGTCGCCACCGAACTGGCCAGAGATCCGATCTTCGCGGTTCTCGCCGAACAGTCCGAGCACGTCTCGGCCGCAGACTTCTTCGCCGGCGCCACCTCGCTCAATGCGATTGTCGAGGCATTGATCACGGCGCAACTCGACACCGGAAAAGGAGGGCTCCGGCGCGGGTTGCGCCCTAGCGACGCCGCACACCATCTTGTGGTGTCCGCAGTCGGTTTGCTGCGCGGCGTGGTGCCCGGCAGCGGCGATCCGAACCTGGTGCGCCGGTATGTTCGGGTGCTCGTGTTGCCCGCGCTACTTCAGGACCCGCCGTTGCCGGAGGCGGTATTCCCGCCGCTGTGACTTCACCTCGGTACCGCAGTACATCAATTCAGCTCATGCGTTACCACGCGGCGACGATGTTCGGTCTGGGTCTCGCACTGGTCCTGAACTGACGCCGACAAGTAACGTATCCGCGCCCAACCCGATAGCCTTCGTACTATGGCCCTAACTCCGCGCCTCAGGTTCGCCGCAATCAGCGCGCTCGTCGCCGGAGGCGCGCTGGCCGCCGCCGGGCAGGTCGGCGCGCAACCAACGCCCGTCGATCCCGCACTGCCGCCCGCCCCTGGCATGGCCGCTCCGGCACCCCCGGTGCCCGGCGCCGGCCCGGTCGCCGCACCCAACCAGGTCTTCACCTATACCCCCATCGCGGAGGGCGGCGTGCCGGGTCCGGCCCCGGCGCCTCCGCCGCCGCCGGGCACCGCGCCCTACATCCCGCCGGTACCCAACGCTGATTTCAACAACACCGGTCAGATGAGCTATCTGCGAGAGCTGTGGAACATGCGTAACAGCAACGAATTGTTCGAGGCCCTCTACCCGGCACAGATGGACCCGGCGATGGCCAACGCGATGGGCGTGAAGCAGATGCCGATGCTCCCCCCGGGCGAGTTGCCCCCGGGCGTCGTCTCCCCCGACGCGCCTCCCGGCGCGCCCGCAGCCCCCGCCCCCGCGCCACCGCCGGTGTGGCCGCCGGTGGGCATGGTTCCGATTCCCACCCCGTAGGGGCCTCGCCGACGTGCCCACGTTGGTGCCTCCAGCCCTCTCCCGGCGCCGGTTCCTCACGATTTCCGCCGGTGCCGCGGCATTGGTCGCCGGTTGTGGCACCGATGAACCCGGCACCGTCGCCGACGACGGGTCGGTGACCGTCAAGCACGCCTTCGGCGAGACCACGATCCCCGCGCCGCCCAAGCGGGTCGTCAGCGCCGGGCTCACCGACGCCGACGACCTGTTGGCCCTCGGCGTCGTACCGGTCGCTGTGACCGACTGGTTCGGCGGCGAACCGTTCGGTGTGTGGCCGTGGGCGCTGCCCCGACTCGGCGACGCGAAACCGGTGGTACTCAGCCTCGCCGACGGCATTCAGGTCGACCAGATTGCCGCGCTGCGACCTGACCTGATCGTGGCCACCGACGCCGGGCTCGACCAGGACACCTACGCCCGGCTGTCGACCCTCGCCCCCACCGTTGCGCAGTCCGGCCCCGATGCCTTCTTCGAACCGTGGCAGGTTCAGGCCGCCACGATCGGGCAGTCGGTGTTCCGTCACGACGACATGCAGCAACTCATCGCCGACGTCGAGGCGAAGTTCACGGCCGTGAAACAGGCCCGGCCAGAGTTCACCGACAAGAAGGTCCTGCTGCTCGGCGGCACCTTGGCGCGCGACGCCGTGCAGGTCGCGGGCCCTTCTTGGCGGCATGAGTTCCTCACCCAGATGGGCCTGACCGTCACCCAGCCCCAGGAGTCGCTGATCCCGCGCGATCGCATGGCCGCTGTCCTCGACGCTGCCGATGTGCTCATCTGGACCACCGAGAGCGATGAGGAGCAGGCGGCTCTGCTGGCCGACCCGACGATCGCCGGCCTGGCCGCAACGGCCAAGCAACGCAATGTGTTCACCGGCAAGGAGCTCGCTGGTGCGATCGCCTACGCTTCGACGCTGTCCTACCCGGTGGTCGCCGAGGCGCTGCCGCCGATGATCGCCGCAGCGCTGGGCTGATCTAATGTCTCGGTGACCAGCGAGCAGATCGCCGACCGGCAGAGCCACGCCGCCTTCGCCCGGGTGGGATCGGCCTACTATCCGGTCCTCGTCGCCGTGTTCACCGCGCTGGTGATCGTGTCCAATATCACCGCGACCAAGGGTGTCGCACTGGGACCGATCATCACCGACGGTGGCTTCATCGTGTTCCCACTCACCTACGTGATCGGCGATGTGTTGTCGGAGGTGTACGGGTTCAAGGCGGCACGCCGGGCAATATTCACCGGGTTCGCGATGAATATCCTTGCTGCGGCCGCCTTCTGGGTGACGGTGTACCTGCCGGCAGCGGACTTCTACGAAAACCAGGAGCACTTCGCCAACATCGCCGGCGCCTACACCGGGCTGATCGTGGCGGGACTGGCGGGTTTCATCGTCGGCCAGACGCTCAACGCCTGGGTGGTGGTGCTGATCAAGGAGCGCACCAAGGAGAAGTACCTGTGGGCCCGCTTGATCGGGTCCACGTTCGTCGGGCAACTGGGGGACACGGTGGTGTTCTGCGCCATCGCAGCCAGCGTCATCGGCATCACCAGCTTTGGCGATTTCGTCAACTACACCGCGCTGGGATGGTTTTACAAGACAGCCGTCGAGGTGCTCCTGTTACCGATCACCTACCGGGTGATCGGCTTCATCAAGCGCCGCGAACCCAGCTATCAACCAGTACATTGAGCCATCGCTAAGGCTGCTCTGGCAAGGCCCAAAGATGTTGGTCAAGCAGGAGCTTTCGGGGCTACTCGACGGTAGCGTTGGTGCATGAGCGTGACGTCGGATGTGATGGACGCGATGCACACGGGCGGCCCGAGCAGGGTTCTCGACTACGGTGATCGGGCGCTTCTTCTCGAGTTCACCAACACCGACGAGGTACTGGTGTGGACCGGCGCCCTGCACGCGGCCGAGCTGTTGGGCGTCGTGGACATCGTCCCGGCCGCCCGGACCGTTCTGGTGAAGCTTGCGGGGTCGCGGTATCAGGCACCCACCCGGCAGCGGCTCAGTCAGGTGCGGCCGAGCAAGGACCCGGCTGCCGAATCGCTCGGGCGCGCCGACATAGTCATCGACGTCGTCTACGACGGTGCGGATCTCGGCGAAGTGTCCCGGCTGACCGGATTGACACCTGACGAGGTCGTCGCGGCCCACACCGGAAAACCCTGGCGTGTCGGATTCAGCGGCTTCGCACCAGGTTTCGCCTATCTGGTGGGCGGCGACGAACGACTCGCCGTGCCCAGACGGTCAGACCCACGCACCCAGGTACCCGTCGGCTCGGTCGGGCTTGCCGGCGAGTTCAGCGGCATCTATCCCCGCCAATCGCCCGGCGGCTGGCAGTTGATCGGGTGCACCTCGGCGGTGCTGTGGGACGTCGACCGCGACGATCCCGCGCTGTTGACTCCCGGCATGTGGGTCCAGTTTCAGGCGGTGAAGAAGTGAGTGCCGCCTGCACGCTGGAGGTGCTACAGACAGGTCCGCTGGCGTTGCTCGAAGACCTTGGACGGCCGGGGTTGTCACACCTGGGCGTCACCCGCTCCGGTGCGGCCGACCGGCGTTCGCACACCCTGGCCAACCGGCTCGTCGCCAACCCCGATGACCGGGCGACCGTCGAGGTGACGCTGGGCGGGTTCACCGCCCGGGTACGCGGCGCGGGCAACGACAGCGTGGCGATCGCGGTCACCGGCGCCGATACCGACCCGGCTGTCGATGGGATTCCGTTCGGCGCCAACAGTATTCACTACGCCCATGATGGTGAGGTGATTTCACTACGTACGCCGCAGTCGGGATTGCGCTCGTATCTGGCGGTCCGTGGAGGCTTCGACGTGGTGCCGGTGCTGGGCTCACGCAGCTATGACGTGATGTCCACGATCGGCCCGCTACCGCTGCACCCCGGCGATGTGCTGCCGATCGGCGAGCACACCGATGACTTCCCCGAGGTGGACCAGGCGCCGGTGGCCGCCATCGCCGACGATGTGCTCGAGCTCAGGGTGGTGCCGGGGCCGCGCGAGGACTGGTTCGTCGACCCCGACATCCTGGTGCGTACCAACTGGCAGGTCACCAACCGCAGCGATCGGGTCGGTATGCGACTGGTCGGGATGCCGCTGGAGTACCGCTGGCCCGATCGTCAACTTCCGAGCGAGGGAGCGACCCGGGGTGCGATCCAGGTTCCGCCGAACGGGTTCCCGGTGATCCTGGGTCCCGATCATCCGGTGACCGGGGGCTACCCGGTGGTGGGCGTGGTGATCGATGATGACATCGACACAGCGGCCCAGGCGCGTCCCGGCCAGACGGTGCGGTTGCAGTGGTCGCGGCCGAGGCGGCCGTTCGCCGGCGCTACGCGTTGACCTGACGGTCATCCCGGCACGCCGCGCCCGACGCTGGTAGAACCGGGGTGTGCGTGCCCGCCTCGTCCATACCTCCGATCTCGACGACGAGACCCGCGAGCATGCCCGCTCGATGGTCATCGAGGCCTTTCGTGGGCACCTGGAAGGTGAGTTCACCGACGCCGACTGGGAGCACGCTCTGGGCGGGATGCACGCCGTGATCTGTCAGCGTGGCGCGCTGATCGGGCACGCGGCGGTGGTGCAGCGGTATTTGCTCTACGGCAATGCCGTGCTGCGCTGTGGCTACGTCGAGGCCGTCGCGGTGCGCGAGGACCACCGCGGTCAGGGGTTGGGCAGCGCGCTGATGGACGCCGTCGAGCAGGTAATCCGGGGTGGGCACCACCTGGGTGCGCTGAGCTCCACCGAACCGGCCAGGCCGTTCTACACCGCCCGCGGGTGGCTGCCGTGGGACGGACCGACGTCGGTGCTTGCGCCGGGTGGACTCACCCGCACCCCCGATGAGGACGGGTCACTGTTGGTCCTGCCCGGCGAGTTACCGCCGGCGATGACCCTGGATACCAGCGCTCCGATCGCCTGCGACTGGCGCGACGGCGACGTCTGGTGAACCCACCCGGTGCGACCGAACTCCTCGGCGAGCGGGAACGAATCGCCTGAGCGGGGGTGACACGCCCGCGCAACGGCTGGTTAATCACCGCGAAACACGACCCGTCTAGACAATGCGCATGAGGGACTTGGACATGAGTGACGGTCGGCATGAGTGAGCCGGAATGGTCGCCGCTCACCGGATTCCGGGTGGCGGTGACATCAGCCCGGCGCGCCGACGAACTCGGGACGCTGCTCAAGCGCCGCGGCGCCGCGGTGACCTGCGCGGCCGCCATCGAGATGGTGGCCCTTCCCGATGACGACGAGCTGCGCCAGCGCACCCGGTCGTTGATCGACACACCGCCGGACATCGTCATCGCCACCACCGGTATCGGATTTCGGGGCTGGGTTGCGGCGGCCGACGGATGGGGCCTGGCCAACGAGTTGACCACGGCGCTGGGCAAGGCGCGCATCGTGTCCCGCGGCCCGAAAGCCACCGGCGCGCTGCGCGCGGCCGGCTTGCCCGAGGAGTGGTCACCGGAATCGGAATCCTCGCGCGA
>JAGQTR010000332.1 GCA_020438915.1 Mycobacterium sp. | reverse complement strand
TACCAGGAGAAGTCCTCCCCGCCGCCGGACTGGTGGGTGTCGGCCAGGGCCTCGGGCCCGAGAGCCTCGATCGCGTGGGTGAGTATGCGGGTCGAGACCTCCTCGTTCACCACCGGCGGCACGCCGCGACGGTACAGTACCGTGTGCTCGATACCCAGCGGCGCCAACAGTGCTGAAACTGTCTCCCGCACAATACCTTCCATGGTGATCCAAGTCTCGCGACTGGCGGTGCGAATGGTACCGGCCAGCGTGCCGGTCTGCGGGATCGCGTTGGCGGCCACACCGGCGTTGACCGCACCCCACACCATCACGGTGCTGTTGCGGGGGTCGATGCGGCGCGACAGCACCCCGGGCAGCCCGGTGATCAGCGTGCCCAGCCCGTACACCAGGTCGCTGGTGAGGTGCGGACGGGAGGTGTGCCCGCCGGGCGAGTGCATCGTCACCTCGATCTGGTCGGCCGCCGAGGTGATGGGCCCCGGCCGCACCGCGACCTTGCCGACCTCCAGGCGCGGGTCGCAGTGCAGCGCGTAGATGCGCGACACCCCAACCAGCGCGCCCGCGGCGATCGCATCGAGGGCACCACCGGGCATCAGCTCCTCGGCGGCCTGGAAAATCAGCCGGACACCGACGGGCAGTTCAGCGGCCGAGGCCAGCGCCAACCCGGCGCCCAACAGCACCGCGGTGTGGGCGTCATGACCGCACGCATGGGCGACGCCCGGAACCACCGAGGCATACGGCGCGCCCGTCCGGTCGGCCATCGGCAGTGCGTCCATGTCGGCCCGCAGGGCCACCCGTGGTCCGTGCTCGGGGCCGATGTCACACAACAGACCGGTGCCGCCGGGCAGAATCTTGGGATTGAGACCCGCGTCAGCGAGCTGCGCAGCGACGAACTGCGTGGTCGCGAACTCCTGGCGTCCGAGCTCAGGATGGGCATGAAGATAGCGGCGCCAGCCGACCAGATCCCCGTAGTGGGCGCTCAGCCACGCGTTGGCCGCCTCGGGCAGGCCGGTCAGTCCGGTCACGACGCCCGCCGCTGCCACAGTTCCAGCACCCGGTCGCGCTCGGACGCGGTTTCGGCCAGCGCAACCACCGTCCGCGCCAGCATGATCGAACCCTCGATCACCGCGGCGTCCGCACTGGCCGAAGCCGCCGCCGCGGTGAACGCCGGTTGATGCAGGGATGCACCGCCGGCCTCGACACCGACGATCGGATGGATCCCGGGCATCACGTGGGTCACGTTGCCCATGTCGGTGCTGCCCAGCGGCGACGACGCTTCGACGTCTTCGGACAACGGTGTGCGACCGAAGCGCACCATCTCGGCCCGCAGCATCGACGCCATCCAGGCATCGGGGCGCAATTCGGCGTAGGCGGGCGAACTTTCGCAGACAGCATGCTCACACCCGGTGGCGACCGCGCCGGCGGCGAAACACCCCGACATCCGGGATTCCAACTCGCGCAATGATTCTGAGTCCGTCGCCCGCATTGTGTAGTGCAGCTCGGCGTGCGCCGGGATGATGTTGGTCGCCTGACCGCCGTCGGTCACGATACCGTGCACCATCTGTCCGGGGGCCAACTGTTGGCGCAGCAGCCCGATGGCCACCTGGGCCACGGTGACGGCGTCGGCGGCGTTGAGGCCGAGATGCGGGGCCACGGCGGCGTGAGATTCCCGCCCGGTGTAGTGAATCCTGGCGTCCACCATCGCCAGCGACCGTGCGGCCGCGATGTCGAACGGCCCAGGATGCAACATCACCGTCGCGGCGATGTCATCGAATACCCCGGCGTCGAGCATCAGCACCTTGCCGCCGCCGGCCTCCTCGGCGGGGGTGCCCAGCAGCACCACCGTCAGGCCGAGTTCGTCGGCGACCTCGGCGAGCGCCAGCGCGGTCCCCACCGCCGCCGCGGCGATGATGTTGTGCCCGCACGCGTGACCGATCCCGGGCAGCGCGTCGTACTCGGCACAGATACCGATGACCAGCGGACCGCTGCCGTAGTCGGCGCGAAACGCGGTATCCAGGCCCGCAGGTGACCCGGTGATCTCGAAACCGCGCTCAGCGGCCAACGCCTGGGTCTTGGCGCAGCTGCGATGCTCGGCAAACGCGAGTTCCGGCTCGGCGTGCAGCGAGTGTGACAGCTCGAGAAGATCGCTGCGGCGCCGCTTCACCGCGTCGTGGACGCAGGACGACGCGGCGGTGGGCATGCAGGCAGTATCTCACTGCGTGTCCGGAGATCCGATGGGCGCCGAACTAAGCTGCCCGTTGTGGACAAACCGGCAGATCCGGCGGTTGACGCTCAGCTGGCGGCGGCCGCCCTGGCCGAGCGAACCGGCGTAGACGCGCACGACGTCGTGGTGGTGCTCGGATCCGGATGGGCCCCGGCGGCGACCCGGCTCGGCGATGCCGTCGCGGTCATTCCGATGGACGAACTGCCCGGATTTGCCCCGCCCAGCGCCCAGGGCCACGGTGGCCAGGCGCTGTCGCTGCGGATCGGTACCCATCGGGTGCTGGTCATGCTGGGCAGAATCCACGCCTACGAGGGACATGACCTGCGCCATGTGGTGCATCCGGTGCGGACTGCCTGCGCGGCGGGCGCGCACACTGTGGTCCTGACCAATGCTGCGGGGGCACTGCGCTCGGATTTGACGGTCGGGCAGCCGGTGCTGATCAGCGACCACCTCAACCTGACTGCACGTTCCCCGCTGGTCGGCGCGCAGTTCGTCGACCTGGTCGAGGCGTATTCGCCGCGCCTGCGGGCCATTGCGCGCGAGATCGACCCCGCGCTGCCCGAAGGTGTCTACGCCGGCCTGCCGGGTCCGCACTACGAGACGCCGGCCGAGATCCGGATGCTTCGCACGTTGGGAGCCGATCTGGTGGGGATGTCGACGGTGCACGAGACGATCGCCGCGCGGGCAGCCGGGGCCCAGGTGCTGGGCGTGTCGCTGGTGACGAATCTGGCAGCAGGGATGACGGGTGCACCGCTGCACCACGACGAGGTGCTCGAGGCGGGCCGTCGGTCGGCCAGCCGGATGGGCTCGCTGCTCTCGGCCGTGATCGAACGGCTGTGATGACTTTCCCCGCGCGAATCCGGCGCGCGGACGAACCGCGGCGGTGTGTTTGCGCGCCGAATCCGCCGCGATGAGAGACCTGCGGGCGGCCGCACAGGAATGGCTCTCCCACGATCCCGATCCGGCCTCGGCCGAGGAGCTAGCGGCCTGCAGCGACGACGAACTCGCCGACCGCTTCGCCCGCCCGCTGACCTTCGGCACCGCGGGCCTACGCGGCCCGATGCGCGCCGGGCCCAACGGGATGAACCTCGCCGTGGTGCTGCGGGCGACCTGGGCGCTGGCCACGGTGCTCGGCGACCAGCCCCCCGGGTCGAAGGTCGTCGTCGGCTACGACGCCCGGCACCGCTCCGCAGAGTTCGGCCGTGCCGCAGCTGAAGTATTTGCTGCTCAAGGTTTTTCGGTCACGCTGATGTTCGGCGCCGTCCCCACGCCGGTCGTCGCGTTCGCCGTCCGGAACTCCGGCGCGGTCGCAGGTGTGCAGATCACCGCATCGCACAACCCGGCATCCGACAACGGCTACAAGGTGTACCTCACCGGCGGGCTGCAGATCATCACGCCGACCGACCGCGACATCGAACGCACCATCGCGGTGGCACCACCTGCCGACGAAATTCCCCGAACCCCGGTGTCGCGCTCCGGTGCCGAACTGGTGCGCGACTATCTAGAACGCGCCGCCGCAGTCCGTCGCAGCACCGGTTCCGCACGGGTGGCGCTGACCCCGATGCACGGGGTGGGCGGCGAGTACGCCCTCGATGCCTTGGCGCTGGCAGGTTTCGGCGACATCCACGTCGTCGACACTCAGTTCGCACCCGACCCGGACTTTCCCAGCGTTGCCTTCCCCAACCCCGAGGAACCCGGGGCCGTCGACCAACTGCTGGCACTGGCCGCCGAGGTCGACGCCGAGATCGCCGTGGCCCTGGATCCCGACGCCGACCGGTGCGCGATCGGAGTACCGACTCGGCGCGGCTGGAGAATGCTCACCGGTGACGAAACAGGTTGGCTGTTAGGTGATTACATTTTGTCCGGAGTCGACCCTGCGGCCGCGGTGGTGGCCAGCACCGTGGTGTCCTCACAGATGCTGGCGAGCATCGCCGCCGACCACGGGGCCCGGCACGTCGAAACATTGACCGGATTCAAGTGGCTGGCGCGGGCCGCCAGCACCATCCCAGACATTCCCGACGCGACGCTGGTGTACGCCTACGAGGAGGCGATCGGGCACTGCGTGGATCCCGATGCCGTCCGCGACAAGGACGGCATCAGCGCCGCGGTGCTGCTGTGCGACCTCGTCGTCGCGCTGCGCCGGGGCGGACGTACGGTGCTCGACGCGCTCGACGATCTGGCCCGTCGTTACGGTGTGCACACCACCACGGCGGTCACCCGCCGGGTCGCCTCACCCGAGGTGGCCGCTGCGGAGATGGCCCGGTTGCGCACCGCCCCACCCCGGCATCTGGCCGGTTTCGCCGTATCGGTGACCGACCTGGCGCCCCGCACCGACGCACTCGTCTTCTCCGGCGCGGATGACACCGCATCGATACGAGTGGTGACCCGCCCGTCGGGCACCGAGCCGAAGTTGAAGTCCTACATCGAGGTTCGCTGCGACGGCGAACTGGACAACGCCGGTGAGCGTGCCGCGCAGCTGCAAAACGCAATAGCGGCCGCGGTGCGGCAGTGGAGCTAACGCCGAGCTAACGCGGCCCGAACTGACGGTCCCCGGCGTCGCC
>JAGQTR010000331.1:2080-3081 GCA_020438915.1 Mycobacterium sp. | reverse complement strand
CCGGCCTGTGATGCTCGGTAGAGCGAATCGATGACCTGTTCGTCGACCAATGCGTTGGCTTTCATGCGGATCCGGCCGTCGGCGCCGTCACGGGTGGCTGCGATCTCTTGTTCGATTCGCTCGATAATGCCCCGACGCACGCCGTACGGAGCCACCAGCAGGTTGCGGTAGGACTCCTTGCGGGAGTATCCCGTCAGCGAGTTGAAGAGGTCGGTGAGGTCGGCGCCGATCTCGGGTGCAGCGGTCAGCAAGCCGACGTCTTCGTACAGTCGCGCGGTCTTGGGGTTGTAATTGCCGGTGCCGATATGGCAGTACCGACGGATCATGGAGCCCTCGCGACGCACCACCAGACACGTCTTGCAGTGTGTCTTCAACCCGACGAGCCCGTAGACCACGTGCACACCGGCCTGTTCCAGCGCGCGGGCCCACTTGATGTTGGCCTGCTCATCGAACCTGGCCTTGATCTCGACGAGTGCGACGACCTGCTTGCCGGCTTCGGCTGCGTCGATGAGCGCGTTGACGATCGGGGAGTCGCCCGACGTGCGGTACAGGGTCTGTTTGATTGCCAGCACGTTGGGATCAGCGGCGGCCTGTTCGATGAAACGCTGCACCGTCGTGGAGAACGAGTCGTAGGGATGGTGGACCAGTACGTCGCCATCGCGAAGTGTCGAGAAGATGCTCTTGGGGGTTTCGCGCTCACCGAACGCCGGTGGAGTGGCAGGCACGAACGGCGGATCCTTCAGTGCCGGCCGATCGACTCCATAGACCTGCCACAGTGCCGACAGGTCCAACAACCCCGGGACTTCGACGACATCCCCTGGTGCTACGTCGAGTTCGCGCAACAGCAGCTCGAGCATTCCCTCGGTCATATCGTCGGAGACTTCCAACCGCACCGGGGAACCGAAACGTCGACGGGCCAATTCGCGCTCGAGGGCCTGCAACAGGTCCTCGTCGCGGTCCTCCTCGACCTCGAAGTCTGCGTTACGGGTGATCCGGAATGC
>JAGQTR010000331.1:263-1991 GCA_020438915.1 Mycobacterium sp. | reverse complement strand
CCTTCGCGGCTGGACAGTTCCACGAACCGATCGACGTTGTCGGGCACCTTTATTCGGGCGAAATGCTGGCCGCCGTCGTCAGGGTGCTTGACGGTGATCGCGAGGTTCAGGCTCAAGCCGCTGACGAACGGGAAGGGGTGCGCCGGGTCGACCGCCAACGGCGTCAAAACCGGGAACACCTGCTCATGGAAATACTTCGACAGCCGCCGACGCTCGGCTTCGTCGAGTTCAGTCCACGTCACGATGACGACGCCCTGATCGGCGAGCGCAGGCCGGACCGAGTCGAGGAATACATGGGCGTGGCGGCTGGCGATCTGCTGGGTGAGCTCGCTGATCCGTCGTAGTTGCTCGCGCGGCGACAGCCCGTCGGCCGACCGGACCGAAAGACCCATCTCGTCACGCCGCTTGAGGCCGGCGACCCGAACCATGTAGAACTCGTCGAGGTTGGAGGCGAATATCGCCAGGAACTTTGCGCGTTCCAGCAGAGCCAGCGACGGGTCTGCGGCAAGAGCCAGCACGCGCGCGTTGAAGTCGAGCCAGCTCAGTTCGCGGTTGAGGTAGCGGTCCTCGGGAAGTGGATCTTCGACTGTGGGTGAGGTCGCCGCGGGCGGCGCTTCGGGCGCCGAATCGGCCGGGCCTGCCGTATCCGAGCTGTCGGGTCGGGTCTGGGCTTCGGTCATCTCTGTGATGATTCCCTATCGAAGGGTGTTGCTGCCACCGAGTCGCGCCATCGCCCGCAATGTCGCCGACCCGATACCGAGCCGTCGCGCGGCGACCAGGTCCTCCGGTGTGTCGATATCGCAGCGCAGCCCCGGCCAGGCGCCGGTCAGCTCAATTGCCCCGGAACGGCGATGGCGCTCTGCGGAATCAACGCCGAAGTGGGGGTCCAGGGCCACCCCGAACGAGAAGAGCGCCGAGGTGCCGGTGCCGTGTCGATCGGCAACGAAACTGCGCGGCCGTCCCCGCGCGGCGGCAATCGCCTCAGCGAGGTCCTGGGTCTGCAGCGCCGGTAGATCACCTTGCAGCGCAACAACGTTGGAGGTGTACCTGCGGGCCATGGCCTCGGCTGCCAGCAGAGCGTTGTTGAGAGGGTCGCGATGGCCGACAGGGGTGGGGTCGTTGAGAACCGACGCGCCCAGCTCTTTGGCCGCGGCGGCCGCCGTCTCATCGGGGGTGACGACGATCACCGACTGCAACGCCGTCACCGCCGAGGCCGCGGCGATCGTGTCGACCAGCATCGCGAGCACAATGTGTTCTCGATTCGCCGGCCGAAACTCCGGCGCCAGCCGTGTCTTGGCCGCTGCGAGCCGCTTCACCGCGATCACCAGACCGATGTCGCCGACCGTGCCGTTGGTACTGCCGCTCACAAGCGCCATCCTGCCAGCAGCGCTACCCGGCTAGTCTGAGGCCGTGGTTGAAGCGGCGGTGATGGGTGCCGGGGCGTGGGGGACAGCGCTGGCCAAGGTGCTGGCGGATGCAGGTAACAGCGTCCGATTGTGGGCACGCCGGCCTGAGTTGGCCGAGGAGATCAACCGCACACATCGAAACGCCGGGTACCTGGACGCCCCGCTTTCCGATTCCATCCGCGCCACCAGCGACTACGCCGATGCCCTCAGCGGCGCGTGCACCGTACTGCTGGCGGTTCCGGCGCAAACCCTGCGCGCCAATCTCACCGGGTGGAAGGACGCGATCGGCGCCGACGCCACCCTGGTGAGCCTGGCCAAGGGC
>JAGQTR010000331.1:0-211 GCA_020438915.1 Mycobacterium sp. | reverse complement strand
ACCCATCGCGGGTTGCGGTGGTCAGCGGACCGAACCTGGCCAGCGAGATCGCCCGGGAGCAGCCCGCCGCCACGGTCGTCGCGTGCAGTGATTCCGGAAGAGCGGTGACGATTCAACGGGCTCTGGCCACCGGTTACTTCCGGCCGTACACCAACGCTGACGTGATCGGTGCCGAGATCGGGGGTGCCTGCAAGAACGTGATCGCTCTGGC
>JAGQTR010000330.1:3663-8701 GCA_020438915.1 Mycobacterium sp. | reverse complement strand
CACTGGCCGACATGATGGACGCCGTTTTCGCCGGCTACCGCCAGTCGCACACTCCTACCGCCGTTGCGCACCGCGACACCGAGCTATGGGGTCGCCTCGACGAGCTCGGACTGATCCGCCTCACCGGCGCCGAGCAGTTTGGTGGAAGCGGCGCCGGCTGGCCGGAAGCGGCCGAACTGTTGACCGCCGCCGTCCGCCACGGGGTCCGGATCCCGTTGGCCGAGCACGACCTGTTGGCTTGCTGGCTTCTTGAGGCCGCCGAGGTGGGCCCCGATGGCGCGGCGCGCACCTTGTGCATGCTCGACGAACACGGCCGGGCCTCGGGGGTGCCGTGGGCGTCCTGCGCCGAGCGGATCGTGATCGTCTGGCAGCGAGGCGGCCGATATCTGGCCGCCGACGTCGAGCTCGAGTCGATCGGAATCGACGTCGGCGCCAACATGATCGGCGAGCCGAGGGACGCGGTAGCCGCCGACCCCGATCACCTGACCGGTATTGCGATCGGCCCCGATCTCGTCGCGCAGCTACGCCTGAAGTCTGCTCTGGTGCGATCGATCCAGGTGTGCGCCGCGCTGGACAAGGCACTGCAACTGTCCGTCGACCATGCGGCCTCACGGGAGCAGTTCGGCCGTCCGCTGGCGAAGTTCCAGGCCGTTGCACACCTGATCTCCGATATCGCGGCCGAGGCCGCGCTCGCCCGCTCCTCGACCGAGGCTGCACTAGCTGCCGCAATCGCCAGCGATTGGTCGGATCCGCACCTGGAATTCCTTGTGGCAGCTGCGCGTTCGTGCGCAGGCCATGCCGCTTCGGTAGTCGTTCGCAATGCTCATCAAGTACACGGCGCGATCGGAACCACCGCCGAGCACCGGCTGCACGAGTTCACCCGGGCCGCTTTGGCATGGCGTTCGGAGTTCGGTTCGGTGCAGTACTGGGATGACCGGGTCACCGATATGGCGCTACGGGCGGGAACCGGCAAGCTGTGGACTCTGATCAGTCCCTGACCGTCATCGAACGATGACCGAACTCGGAAGCCTTGGGGCACCGAGCATCTCGCGGTGCGACGGCGGCCTGCGCCCGCCCTCGTCGGCAATACCGTACCGCTGCGCCAACTCGGCCCCGATCACCGTGTGACCGCTCAGCTCGGTCAGTTCGGGATCGCGGTACAGAGCATCGATCAGGTGGCCGGTGAACTCCGGCGTCTCGGCCTGCTCGACGAACCCGGCAAGCGCCCCGGGCCGTCCCTGCAACGCCGAGCGCAGCTTGTCGGTCAGCAAGATCCCCATCCAGATCGACACCGTGGCCACCCCGGTGCCGCGGAAGTCCACCGCCATGTCGGCGGCCATCTTGTCGACACCGGCCTTCTGCGCCCCATAGGCCGGGCCGTGCATATAGCAGACCGAACCCGGGGACGAGGTGAACACGATCAGGCCGCGCTCGCCGGTCAACAGCAGCGGCGCAGCATGCCAGGCCGCGACGTAGGACGACCGCAGTCCGACGTCCAGCACGTCGGCCATCCCAGGTGGTTTCTCCCAGAACGGCTCGGGGCCGACCAAGTCGTCGGATATGGCCGCGGCGTTGTTCACCAGCAGATCAAGCCGACCGCATTCCTGACCGACCCGCTCGAAGAGTCGGCTCACGGCTTCGTCGTCACCGTGGTCCATCGGGACGCCAACGCCCCAGGAAGGCGCGTCGGAGATGCTGCGTCCGGTCCCGTATACCCGCCAGCCATGGGCGGCCAGCGCAACGGCAATGCCGCGCCCGGCGCCGCGGCTGGCGCCGGTCACCACGGCCACCCGCGCGGTGTCGGTCATACCACCAACCTTAGAGCCAGTAACTTGATCTGTTGAACCACTCTCAACGAGGAGATGCCATGAGTACAGGCGCGATCAACCGACCGCTGCGTGTCATCCAGTGGACTACCGGCAACATCGGACGACGGTCATTGCGCGCCATCATCGGCCGCGACGACATGGAGTTGGTCGGGGTGTACGCACACGGCGCCGACAAGGTCGGGCTCGACGCAGCCGAGTTGTCCGGGTGGCCGGAACCCACCGGCGTGACGGCCACCAACGACATCGAGAAACTGGTGGCGCTGCGGCCCGACGCCTGCTGCTACAACCCGTTGTGGCCCAGTATCGATGAGTTGGTCCGGTTACTGGAATCCGGTATCAACGTGTGCTCCAGCGCGGCGTGGATCACCGGCGGCAAGCAGTCCGCACCCGACCTCGACCGCATTCGAAAGGCTTGCGAAACGGGCGATTCCACGATCTTTGGCAGCGGCGCGCACCCCGGGATGAGCAACCTGGTGGGGATGGTTCTGTCGGGGGCATGCGAGCGTGTCGACGAGATCCGCATCACCGAATCGGTCGACTGCTCGACCTATGAGTCAGCGGGCACTCAGACTGCGATGGGTTTCTCTCAGGACCCCAACACCCCGGGCCTCGCCGAAAGTGTGCGCAGGGAGAGCGAAGTATTCGCCGAATCCGCGGCGATGATGGCCGACGCGATCGGGGCCACGCTCGACCGGATCACATTCGACGTGACGTTCACCGCGGCCACCGGCGACACCGACCTCGGTTTCATGCAGATTCCGAAGGGTACGGTCGCCGGAGTGCTCGGCTACCACCGAGGCTGGGTGGGTGACCGCAATGTCGTCAGCGTCGGGTTCAACTGGATCATGGGCCAACACGTCACACCGCCCAAGCCGCTTGAGCACGGCCACGTCGTTCAGGTGTTCGGGCTACCGAATATGCGCACCGTCGTGCACTGCCTACCGCCCAAGGATTGGACCGAACCGGGCTTCATGGGATTGGGCATGATCTACACCGCCATGCCGGTGACCAACGCAGTACCCGCCGTGGTCGCTGCACCCGCGGGCATAGTGACTCTGGCCGACCTGCCGCCGATCACCGGCCGCGCGGCGGTATGACTCACAGCTCAGAACCACACCACAGCGCACGGTTCCGCGTGGGGAGCCCCGTGAGCTGGATCGAGATCGTGGATCGGCCCGAGGGCGTGCTCGCCGTATTCGACGGGGCTACGCCGCCGCTGACCGGTGTCGAAGTGCACAGCGTGATTTTCGGCCACAGCGGTGACGTTCGGCTGGTGTTCGACCTTCGCGATTTTCCGAACGACCCACCGGCCAAATGGGCCAACCAGGGCTACAACACCGTGCAGTTGACGCTGGCCTGCGCACCCGTTCGCGACATCCGGTTGACCGGCTGGGCCCGCCAGATCACCGCTGACATCGCTGTCGACCGGATCGGGGATCGGGTGGCACTCCGCGTCGATTCGCCCACGATGACGCTGGCCCTGACCTCGGACTTTGTGAGCGTGCTCAAGGTCGCGGCCTACCTCAACGATCCACAAACCGCCTGCTGACGGCGCGGGCTACTGGTTAGCCGGCGCCAACGTTGGCCAGACGGGTACCGCGGGAGGAACGAATTCCGGCGTCAACGCGGTGCCGGGACTTTCCGCGCACGCCGAATCCGCAGGGGTGGTCGTACAGTCGACATTCGACGGGTTGGTGGGATCCTGGAGTGGAACCGGGTGTCCCGGCGTACCCACTGAGCCGCCCGGCGACGCAGCCGAGGGAACGGCCACACCTACCGCCGCCACACCGATAAACACCGCGGCAACCGCAGCTTTTGCCATTGAGTCATGCAACCCCCGGGTAATACGTTGCATCCGTCGCTCCTTAATGCGCCGCCGACACCTGAAGCTTTTCACGCTCCAACACCTACGTGTTCGCGCTCCGAGATCGATGCGTTACAGCAATGGTGGCACGCAGATGACCCGTTCGGGCCGAATCGAGTGATGCGGTTTCCTGTCCCCTCGTCGCGCACCGTTACGGCGCTGCGACATGGATCGCCACCCCGAGGGCTCCACCGCCCACGTGCACCGCCAACAACGGTCCCATGTCAGCGACGGTAAGCGAGGTGATCTGCGGAAGTCGTTGCGTCAGTGCGGCACCCAGCGCGTCGGCAGCATCGTGGTTGTCCACGTGATGCACGACGATCTCTGCCGCACTCCCACCCACCACCTCGGCCACCCGATCCACCATCGCCGCATGAGCCTTGGCCGCGGTACGGATGCGTTGGTCGAGCACCAGCCGCCCGTCCATATCGAGGCACAGCAACGGCTTGAGCGACAGCGCGGTTCCCAGCCAGGACGCCGTAGTGCGGATCCGTCCGCTGCGCCGAAGGTTATCCAGCCGATGCACCACGAGGAAGACGTGCGTGCGGCCGAGCGCCGCGCGCGCCGCGGATTCGACAGCATCGATATCGGCACCCGAGGCCGCACTTTGTGCGGCGGCCCCTGCGACGAAGCCCACGCCCATCGCCGCCGAACGCGAGTTGACGACCCGCACCGATCGACCGAACTCCCGCGCGGCGGTGACTGCCGAGCTGTAGGTGCTCGACAATGCTGCCGACAAATGGACCGCGACCACACCGTCGCCGTCGCTGTCGCTCAGAGCTTGCCGGTAGGTATCCACGAGCTCGGCCGGCGTCGCCCCGGCGGTCGTCACCTTGGGCCGGTCATGGATGTCGTAGGGAATCTCGTCGACATGATCGCGTAGGTCACGGCCGTCGACCAGCACGTGCAAGGGCACCTCACGAATATTCCATCGCGTGCGCTCATCGCGCGGCAAGCACGATGAGGAGTCGCTGACCACCACAACCGACATGGCCGACCGCTAGCCGCTCGAATCAGAGGGTTGCACGCCCGCTTCGGCGAGTCCCTTGAGCATCAGTTCTGCCACCGCCCGATGCGCCTCGAAGTTCCAATGGATCCCGTCGGGATTACCCCGGCCGCTCATCACCTGTTCACCCACCGCGGCCTTGAGATCGACCACCGGGACACCGTGCTTGTCGGCCCATCGAGTGATCGCCTCAACGGTTCCCGCCCTGCAGTGGTGGGCCATCCCGTAGGTGGCAGCGATGTGCACCGACGGCAGCGATGCCACCACCGGAATGCCGGGACGATTGAAATCAATTGCCGACCTGGTCATTTCGAGATATTCAGCGGTCAAGTGCGGCGG
>JAGQTR010000330.1:0-3645 GCA_020438915.1 Mycobacterium sp. | reverse complement strand
AGCCTCGGCTGCAGCCAGCCGTAGCCGTCGCGCACCCAGCGGCGCAGCAGCGGCGGTCGCACGTATCGGATCAGCTCACGCAACGCCGTGGGAAGTGGCGATGGCAGCGAATCCATTCCAGAGGTCGCAAAGATCACCGCTCCCGCCTTCGGCAACGCCGCCCACGCCCGCGGATCCTGCGTCGCCGCCCACCACACGTCGCGACTTGTCCAACCGATCCGACCGATCAACTCCAGGTCCCAACCGAGTTGATCGGCAACGATATTGGGCCAGATTCGGGGGTCGTCGGAGGGCAGTCCCCCAGTCGGGCCGTAGTAGGACAACGAGTCGCAGAAGAGCAGCAGGGACTTCCGGGCCGGGGTTTTGCGGGATGGTTCAGAGGACATCGTTGGCGACCTGCGCCGAGGCGTTCCAAACGTCGAGACGCCACCGGATATCGTCGAACGCCTCACGCGACCCGTCCGGTCGGGTGTGTCCGGCGAGCTGTGCCCAGCTGGCATTGCCCATCCCACCCAGGATCGGCCAATTGTCGACCGGCAACCCCAGTAGCGCACCGGTGAGGGCGGCGATCAACCCGCCATGGGCGACCAGCACCACCGGCCGACCGGGCTCATCGGCTCCCCACTCGGGCTGTTGGACGACCAACTCCTTGACCAAAGGGATACTGCGGCGGGCGACATCGACCCGGCTCTCTCCACCGTGCGGAGCCCAGCGCGCGTCGTCGCGCCAGGCCACCCGGGCCCCCGGAGCGGCGGCGTCCACCTCGAGGTGCGTCATACCCTGCCAGTCGCCCAAATGCGTCTCACGCAGTCGGGTATCGACGCTCACCGGCAGACCGCTGCGGTCGCCGAGGGTGACGGCGGTGTCGAGCGCGCGTCCCAGGTCCGAGGAGACAATCAACAACGGTTGACGCTTGGCGAGAACCTGTGCCGCAGCGACAGCCTGTTCCCGCCCGAGATCGCTGAGCTCGGTATCCAATTGGCCCTGCATCCGGCTGCCGGCGTTGTACTCCGTCTGCCCGTGGCGCAACATGACCAACCGGCGGACCGTCATTGGGTCGCCTCCCCCGAAGCGTCCGCCGGCGTATCCAAATCGACCGGCACCGTGGGGCAGTCCCGCCACAGCCGATCCAGCGAATAGAATTCGCGCTCATCCTGGTGCTGGATGTGGACCACGATGTCGACGTAGTCGAGCAGCGTCCAGCGCCCTTCACGGGTGCCTTCGCGGCGGGCCGGTTTATGGCCGGCGTCGCGCATCTTCTCTTCGACCTCGTCGACGATCGCATTGACCTGCCGCTCGTTGGTTGCCGACGCGATGACGAAGCAGTCGGTGATGACGAGCTGGCCGGACACATCGATGACCACGACATCGTCAGCGAGTTTGGCGGCGGCGGCACGTGCGGCGACGGTGGCCATGTCGATGGCTTCCTGGGTGGCGGTCAGGGTTGGCCTCCTTCGGCTGAGTTGCTGTTACTGCTGCGAGGTGGGTAGAGGTCCCGCTTGGCGACGTACTGCACGACACCGTCGGGCACGAGGTACCAGATTGGCCGGGACTCCTCGGCGCGGATCCGGCATCCGGTCGACGAGATCGCCAACGCGGGCACCTCGACCAGATGAAGGGCCCCGTCGGGCAGTTCCGCCATCGCGGCCGAGATGTGCTGGCCGTCGAGCTCATACCCGGGTCTGCTGACCCCGACGAACCGGGCGATGGCGAACATCTCCTCCCAGCTCTGCCACGACAGAATGGATGCCAGCGCGTCGGCACCGGTGATGAAGTACAGGTCTGCGTCGGGATTGAGCGCCCGGAGGTCTCGCAACGTGTCCTTGGTGTAGGTCGGCCCGCCGCGGTCGATATCGACTCGGCTGACCGAGAACCGCGGGTTGGAAGCTGTGGCGATCACCGTCATCAGATAGCGATCCTCGGCGGCCGTCACCGCCCTGGTGCGCTTCTGCCAGGGCTGCCCGGTGGGCACGAACACCACCTCGTCGAGTTCGAACAGGTCGGCGACCTCACTGGCCGCCACGAGGTGACCATTGTGAATGGGATCGAACGTCCCACCCATCACGCCGAGACGCCGTCGTGATTGCACGAATAGCGAGCTTACTGGAGTAGGCGGGGCAGCTAGGTCCGGCGAGTGTGTGGATTCATACCAGACTCGCCGGATCGCGCGGATTACACCGCACACTCACCGAGTCAGCATCCATCCCCGCGCCGCCAGTGCCACAGCCACCCGCTCGATGATCACACTTTGCCGCCGCAGTAGGTCCGCGCTGACCCGGATCACCACCCACCCCGCCGCTTCGAGCATCGCCATCCGGTCGATGTCCCAGGCTCGCTGTCTGCTGTCTGCCCAATGCTGTTTACCGTCGTACTCGACGGCGACCTTCCAGCGCGACCAGCCCATGTCGAGTCGGGCGAAGACCCTTCCGAATTCGTCGCGGACCTTGACCTGCGTCTCCGGCTGCGGAAAGCCTCTCCGCACCAGCACCAGCCGCGTCAGCGATTCATATGGTGACTCCGCCCCGCCGTCGACCAGTTGCAGCGTTCGACGAAGCCGACGAACGCCGCGCGAGCCGGGATGATGCTCGGCGACCCGCTCGACATCGACAACCTTCAGATCTGTGGCGTTCATCAATGCATCGACACGTTGCACAGCCTTGGTTTCGGGCAACAGTCGGCCGAGGTCGAAGGCTGTACGTGCTGGTGTGGTGACCGTCAAGCCATCGACTTGCTGGGTTTCGCCTTCGGCCAGCACCTCGGAACGAACGACGATTCCCGGTGGTGGGCGCCGATTGCTGTGGATCAGCTCGGCCGGTACGTCGGAATCTATCCATTTGGCGCCCTGCACCGCCGCGGCCGACAAGCTGCAGAGCACGCCGGCGCGCCGCGACCACAGCCATGCGGCCCGGGCACGCCCGATTGCATCAAGCTCCGCGCCACGCGGAATCCAGACTCCCGGGTATACCGCCCGGTGAAATCTGCGTAGTTCGCGGAAAGTCAGGGTGCCGGCATTGAGCTGCTCGGATGCGCGAAACGGCCACTCGATATCGTCCATGGCGGCAGAGTCCCGTCGCTGCCCGACAGTTTTTCTCTGTCGGACCCCGTTATCCCCAGCTCACTGCGCCGAGTGTGCGAACTTATCCACACCAGGCGGCGAGTCGCGTACGAAACCGCACAACCGGTAGGCGCAGACAGCACCTACACCGGCAGGAGTGCGTCGATCACCGACGCCAACTGCTTGGCCGACCGGCACTCGTGCATCGAGATGACGTCCTGGTAGCGGGGCACCGCCGAATCACCGCTGCCCCAAAGGTGTTTGGGCTCGGGGTTCAGCCAGTGCGCGTGCCGGCTGGCGTTGACCATATGGGCGAGCAGATCGGTTTCGGGGTTGCGGTAGTTATTGCGGCCGTCACCGAGAACCAGCAGTGAACTGCGAGGTGACAGCACATTGGGATACTGGTCGAGGAACGATACGAAGGCGTGGCCGTAGTCCGAGTGTCCGTCGCGGGTGTACACGCCGGCCTCGCGGGTGATCCGCTGCACCGCGACCGCCAGGTCGGAGTCGGGGCCGAACAACTGGGTCACCTCGTCGGTGGTATCGATGAATGCAAAAACCCGGACGCGGGAGAACTGCTGGCGCAGCGC
>JAGQTR010000329.1 GCA_020438915.1 Mycobacterium sp. | reverse complement strand
GCGGTCGGTGAAGTACTTGGGGAACAGCACGCTTTCCATCGGCATGTACAACCCGGTGGCCGCCAGGTCGACGAACGCGAGCGTGCGCAGCACCCGGTTGTTCCACACGAACCGCAGACCCTCACCGATCCCCGCCCACACCCCGCCGGCACGCACCGCGGGATCGGGCGTGCCCGCGCCTTCGAGGCGCAGGAACCCGATCGCGCATATCGACAACGCGAATGCGCCGGCGGTCACCCCCATCGTGTTGACGCCGCCGAGCGTCGCGATCAGCAAGCCGCCGATACCGGGTCCGACGATGTAGGCGAGGTTGAAGATCGCCTCGTACACGCTATTGGCGTGGTCGAGCGTCCAGCCGGCCCGGGTTGCCGCCTCGGGCAGCATCGTCTCGCGGGCCGTCATCCCGGCCGGGTCGAAGAGGGCGCCCAGCGCCGCCAACCCGGCCAGCACCGCGACGTCGATGACGTCTGCCCCGAATACCAGTACCAACACCGGGACTGCCGCGACCGAGGCCGCGGAGAGGGCATCGGAGATCATCGACACCCGCCGGCGGCCGAGGAAGTCGACGGCAGCGCCGGCGATCAACGTGGCCGCCAGCAACGGCAGGGTTCCGGCCATCGCGACCACCGAGGCATCCAAAGCCGACCCGGTCCGCTGCAGCACCAGCCAGGGGAAGGCGACGATCGAGATGCCGTTGCCCGCTCCCGCCATCAGCGCGGCGAACAGGATCAGCATCATCGGGCCGCGTCTGCTCATCGCGCACGCTCTTCCCGTCATGGGTATCGCGGCGAATGTAGCAGCGGGACCCCTCACCAGACGACTGGTTTTCGGCGGCCTGCTAACGCGACGGTGTTAACCCCGGGCCGCTACCACTGGGCCGCGACGTTGGCCGCGATCTGGTTGGCAATCCGCAACGCGGTGTCGCCAGGGGCTGCGCTGCAGGTGTTGACATCAGCGATGATGTTGTTTTGGTGCACCAGGGCACGCCCGCAAGCCCAGCCGGGCGCAGCGGCGTCGGTATGAACGGCGACTGTGCTCAGGGTGCCGTCTGTGTTGGCTATTTCTCCGACCGACCACTGCGACCCGCTCTGGGTGTGGCTGTACTGGTGACAGGCCGGCCACTGCTCGGCGGAGGTCTGGAAGAACTCGGCGGCTTTCTCCATATACGGAAACAGCACCACCGCCTGCTTGACATAGTGCTTGAAGTCGTCGCCGTCATGGAGGCTCTGATCGCGTTCGGCCAGAAACCCACTGTTGGCATAGACCTGGGACTCGGCCGCGCCGTCGAGCGCGAGACATTCCAAAGGCGCCATGACAGCGCTGTTGTCAGCCATCGATGTCTGCGTTTCGGTGACCGCCATCGCGGTTGCCCCCATTGTGGCCGCCACTTGTTCGGGGCTGAGAAGCAACCCTGCCAATTCACGTTCCACCAGAGGACGCGGGATCATCGTCCGCGTTGGCGTGGGGGACTGGGCACTGCTTATCGAGTTGCCGCATCCGGCAACCAGAAGGCAAATACCTGCCAGTGCAACCGCCGAGCGTCGCATGTTCTCTCCCAATCCGGCCGTTCTCATCGATCGCGTGGGGCAAACCACGGCCCCGAGAAATCAATGGTGCATCGTTGCCGTTGACGGCGGGATGAGGGAGGCGGTGTTTCGTCATCACGATGCAGGTGTTTCTCGGTAACGAATCATGCGTCGAACGCCCGGCTGGCCCGGCCCGCACGGCCGAACTCGGCCGCCTGTGGGCAGAGTGGAGAAGTGATGCCTCCTCCTGCGCTGCCCCACCCCCGCATCGGCGGCCGGTTCGATTCCCCGGTTCGTCCGGGGTCCGGCTGGCCCGGTGATCCGGCGACGGCGCGTACCGCCGTCGCGGTGACACCCGATGAGGTGGCCGCTGCGGCGGTAGCGGCCAGCACGGTCGAGCAGGTGGACGCTGCGGTATCGGTGTGCCGTGCCTGTCCCAGGCTGGTGCAGTGGCGGGAAGAGGTGGCCGCGGTCAAGCGCAGGTCCTACGCCGACCAGCCGTACTGGGGCAGGCCCGCGCCGGGGTTCGGGTCGACACGGCCGCGGATCCTCGTTGTCGGCCTTGCTCCGGCCGCCCACGGCGCCAACCGCACCGGTCGGGTGTTCACCGGGGATCGGTCCGGCGACTTTCTGTTCGCATCGCTGTACCGCAGCGGCCTGGCCAACCAGGCGGTCTGCACCGACAGTGCGGACGGGTTGGCGCTCAACGATGTTCGGGTGGTCGCGGCGGTGCGATGTGCACCGCCGGGGAACGCGCCGACGCCGGCCGAGCGCGGCAACTGTGCCCCCTGGCTGGACGCCGAGTGGCGGCTGACCGGAACCGATGTGCAGGTGATCGTCGCGCTGGGGGGTTTCGCCTGGCAGGTGGTGCTGGCGTTGATACGCAGGACGGGCGGGTCGACGAGTACGCCCGCGCCCAAGTTCGGACACGCCGCCCAAGCGGTGCTGACCACGCCCGGAGGTGAGGTCCAGCTGCTTGGTTGCTACCACCCCAGCCAGCAGAACACCTTCACCGGCAGGCTCACCCCGGCGATGATGGACGACATCTTCGCCACCGCGGCGGCGATCTCGGCGCGGTAAGCGACCGTCGCGGTCGCGAAGCGCGCCAAAACCGCCGGGAACGAGAGCCGGCCGCGAAGCGTTGACCCGGTAATGCGTCTTTCTGTTCTCGATCTCGTTCCAGTGCGCTCCGACCAGTCCACGCGCGACGCGCTGGCCGCCACCACGAGCCTGGCCCAAACCGCCGACCGCCTCGGCTACACGCGTTACTGGGTTGCCGAGCACCACAACATGCCCTCGGTCGCAGCCACCAGCCCGCCTGTGCTGGTTGCTCATCTGGCCGCGCACACCAAGGCTCTGCGGCTCGGGTCGGGTGGGGTGATGTTGCCCAACCACGCGCCGCTGGCCGTGGCCGAACAATTCGCGTTGCTGGAGGCGGCGCATCCGGGACGCATCGACCTGGGCATTGGCCGAGCGCCGGGTTCGGATCCGGTGACAGCGCTGGCACTGCGCGGATTCAAAGGACGCGACGGCGCCGCTGATTCCCAAGACATCGAGGCGTTCCCCGAGTATCTCGACGACGTCGTCGCGCTGATGAGGCCAGGCGGAGTTCGGGTGCCGCTGCCCCGTGACCTGATGCGCGACGACTACATCCTCAAGGCCACCCCGGCCGCGGTCACCGAGCCCACCTTGTGGCTGCTGGGTTCGTCGATGTACTCCGCGCGGTTGGCAGCGGCCAAGGGACTGCCGTACGTGTTCGCCCACCATTTCTCCGGTCAGGGCACCGAGGAAGCGCTGCGCACCTACCGCGACGGCTTCCGGCCCAGTGATCGTGCCGGGTCACCGCAGCAGCCGGTGACGTTCCTGACGGTGAACGCGGCGGTTGCCGAAAACCGCGACGACGCCATGCGTTTGGTCTTGCCCAATCTGCAGATGATGGGCCGGCTGCGCACCGGTCAGCCGCTGGGGCCACTCGACCTGGTCGAAGACGCCGAAGCCCAGCAACTGAGCCTGCAGGTGCAGGCGGTCGTCGACGCCGGGCTGCGCCGCGCGGTGGTCGGCTCAGCTGCCGAAGCCGCCGACCAGCTGCGGTCGCTGGCGGAGCAGTTCAGTGTCGACGAGGTGATGGTGCATCCGATCGCCTCGGCCTACCGGGGTGTGGACCCGGCCACCGCGCCGGCACGCGAGGTGACGCTGGAGCTGCTGGCCAAGGAACTCTTCTAGGTTTTCGGAGTCAAGCGAACCAGTGGAATCTTGCGTGACGTCTTGCTCTGGTAGGCGTTGTATCGATTGCCGTTTTTATCGTTGACGAACTTCCACAATCGGGAGTAGTCGGGATCATCGGCCGTGATCGGTGTCGCAGTCACTGCGAATCTCTTTGGTCCGATGTTGATTTCGATGTCGGGCTGCGCTTTGAGGTTGTGATACCACCCGGGTGCCTTGGGGTCACCTCCCTTGGAGGCGACGACGTAGTAGTGCCCGCCGTCGGGGAAGTAGGACAGTGTGTTCGTCCGTTGCTTGCCGGTTTTCGCGCCGACGGTGTGCAGTAACAGGCTCGGTGGGGCTCCGGGCAGCGGAATCCGATGTCCGATGCGTCCGCCGGTGGTCTTGTAGATCTTGTCGTGCAACATCAACAGCCGGAATCCGGCGTGCTGTTCGACCCAGTCCGCGATGCCCATGTGGTCAATCCTTCTCGGCGGCGTCCATTTGCGCCAGTGCCTGGCGCAACAGCCGTCCCGTTTCTTCTCGATCGCCGTCCCGGCGCAGCAGCATGCCCTTGGCGAATGACAGCTTGTCGCCACTGCGGCGCGGAACCACATGCAAGTGGATGTGAAACACCGACTGGAACGCTGCCTTGCCGTCGTTGACGGCGATGTTATTTCCGTCGGCGTGCAGGCCGGAGATGCGTGCTGCGTTGGCGATGCGCTGTCCGATCGTGATCATCCGCGCCAAGGTTTGCGGCGGTGTATCGGTGAGGTCGACGGTGTGCCGCTTCGGGATGACCAGGGTGTGCCCCCGGGTGAAGGGACGGATGTCGAGGATGGCCAGGTAGTCGTCGTCTTCGACGATGCGGATGGCCGGGGCGTCACCGGCGACGACGGCGCAGAACACGCAAGGCATCCGTCACGCTAGCCCGCCGGATTGACCGCGGTCCACCGAGTCACGGCGCACAATGGCCGAGTGAACCCCGATGAACTCGCCTTCGCCGGTGCCGGGCAACAGGCACGGCTGCTGGCAGCAGGCGCGATCAGCGCGCCTGCTCTGGTAGAGCTGTACCTCGACCGCATCGCCGCGCTCGACCCGGTGCTTCGGTCCTATCGCGTGGTGATGGCCGACAGTGCGCGTCTCGACGCGGCCAACGCGCAGAGCCGCCTCGATGCCGGGGAACGGCTGCCACTGCTGGGCGTGCCGATCGCGATCAAAGACGATGTCGATGTCGCCGGCGAGGTGACCGCGTATGGCAGCGCCGCGCATGGCCCGCCTCGAACCCACGACGCGGAGGTTGTTCGACGCCTCCGCGACGCCGGCGCGGTGGTGCTCGGAAAAACGGCGGTGCCGGAGATGATGATCTGGCCGTTCACCGAAACTCTGACTTACGGCGCGACGCGGAACCCGTACAACACCGATTTCACACCCGGGGGCAGCAGCGGCGGTAGCGGTGCCGCCGTTGCGGCGGGCCTGGCCGCGCTGGCGCTGGGCTCCGACGGCATGGGATCGATCCGGATTCCCTCGACGTGGTGTGGCTTGTTCGGCATCAAACCTCAACGTGATCGGGTTCCGCTGGCACCGCACGACGACGCCTGGAGCGGGCTGAGCGTGAACGGCCCGATGGCGCGCACCGTGGAGGACGCGGCCCTGTTCCTGGACGCGACGTCCACGCTGCCAGGACCAGCGGACGGGTATGTCGGTGCGGCCCAGCGGCCACCCGGTCGTCTTCGAATAGCGTTGAGCACCAAGGTTCCTGCACCCTTGGTTGCTCGAGTGAACCGGGCGCAGCGGTGTGCGGTCACCGAAGCCGGCGCGCTGCTTCGAGAACTCGGGCACCAGGTGGTGGAACGAGACCCGGACTATCCGCCCGCGGCGGTCTATGCCCAGGCGCTGCCGCGGTACTTCCGCGGTGTCCGCGACGACGTCGCAACGCTGCCGCGGCCCGAGCGGCTGGACCGGCGTACCCGTTCGTTCGCACGTATGGGCGCCGCACTCGTCTCCGAACGCAGGATGCGCACGATTCGTGCTGCCGAGGCGCAGATCAGCGCGCGAATCCTGTCGATCTTCGACGATGTCGACGTAGTCATCACGCCGGGAACCGCAACCGGTCCGTCCCGAATAGGCGCCTATCAACGGCGCGGGGCAATCGCCACCCTGGCGCTGGTCTCCGCCAGGGTCCCCTTCCAGGCGGTGTTCAATCTGACCGGTCAGCCGGCTGCCGTGGTGCCATGGGGTGAAGACGTCAACGGCATTCCGACGTCGATCCAGGTGGTGAGCCGGCCGTGTGACGAAGAGACGCTGGTGTCATTGAGCGCACAGCTCGAGCAGGCCAGGCCGTGGGCTCAGCGCCGCCCCGCGGTGTCCTAGCTGGTCCTAGCTGGCCACGATGCGACGCCACGCGGCCAGCTTGTCGTGGAATCTCATGGTGTGCGCTGGGCTGGTTGAGGGGAGCCTGCAATATCTCATCGCGGGATCGACATCGACCAGTCTTCGGTAGTTCTTCTCGGCGGCCGCGCCATTGAAATACACCTGCGTAATTGTCGGGTGGTCTGCGAACAGTACGCCGAAGTCGTTGGCCAACATGCTTTCCCGTTCGACTGCTGAATCCAGGCTGCCCGCTCGGCGGCATGACCGCAGCACATCCCAGACAGCGACCCCGGCGGCTCCCAGCGCCGCGACGCGATCGTCGTAGGGTGCTGCGGGGTTGAATCCGAACAGCTCGCCGGTGATCGGCCAGAACGCGTTTCGTGGGTGCGCGTAGTACTGGTGCGCCTGCAACGATGTGACGCCGGGCATGTTTCCGAGAATCAGAATGCGCGCGCCGACGGCGACAATCGGCGGAAACCCGTGCAGCGTCTCTGACACCATGGCTGATGTCTACCGCAAGTCCTGCTGATCGGTGGTGCGGTATACGTTGGGCACCGTGGCCGAAGATTTCGATCTCGACGCATCCGGGTTGCTCGACGGGCTCGAGGGTAAGGCGCGGGCCGAGCGGGCGGAGTTGATTCCCTGGCTGATCGACCGTGGTATCAGCCCCGACCAGATCCGCGACGCCGCTGCCCCGATGCTACTGGGCTCGCGTCGGGTCATCGGCGATGACGGTGAGTACGTCTCGGCACGAGAAGCGGCCGACAAAGCGGGCGTCGATGTTGGTCTCTTCGAACGGATTCAGCGGGCCATGGGATTGCCGCGGGTGGAGGATCCGGAGGCTGCGGTGTTCCTGCGCGCCGATGCCGAGGCCGCCAAATTCACCCGTGACTTCCTCCACGCCGGGATCGATCCCGATGAACTGGTGCAGATCACCCGTCTCCTCGGTGATGGACTATCGCGGGCAGCGGAGGCCATGCGCCATGCCGCGTTGGCTGCCGTGATGCGTCCCGGCGCAACAGAATTGGAAATCGCTCAGGAATCGGAGGCCCTCGTCGCGAACATCGCCCCGCGGCTGGGGCCGATGATTGGCGAGGTGCTCCTCCTGCAGCTGCGGCATGCGATCGAAGCCGAGGCCGTCAACGCCAGCGAGCGGGCAGAAGGCCAGCACCTGCCTGGTGCGCGCCTGGTGACGATTGGCTTCGCCGACCTCGTCGGGTTCACCCGGCTGGGGGAGGAGGTACCTCCCGAGAGTCTGGAACAGCTGTCCCAGCGGTTGGGAGATCTGACCCGTGACGTCGCGGTGGCGCCTGTCCGGTTCATCAAGACCATCGGTGACGAAGTGATGCTGGCCAGCCCCGAACCGGTGCCGATGCTCGAGACTCTCATGAAGCTCCTTGAGGCGACCGAGAGCGACGAAACCTTTCCCCAGTTGAGGGTCGGTGTGGCCACGGGGATGGCTGTGAGCCGCGCGGGGGACTGGTTCGGCAGCCCGGTGAACCTCGCCTCTCGGGTGACGGGAGTCGCGCGGCCGGGTTCAGTGCTGGTGTCGGAGTCGACGTGGGAGGCGATCGGTGACGACGAGCGGTTCACCTGGTCGTTCGCCGGTGCGCGACGTCTCAAAGGTATCCGGGCCGATGTGAAGCTATACCGCGCGCGGAAGGCGGCTGTCGGCTCCGGTTAGCGAAATCGCTTGTGTCACTTTGGTCTTACTGGT
>JAGQTR010000328.1 GCA_020438915.1 Mycobacterium sp. | reverse complement strand
TTCGGGGAGAGCTTTCTGACCCAGATGTTCCCTGTCGGCAGTGTCGTTCCCTCGCTGGACTACCGCATCCCGCCCCCGGTGGAGAGCCAGTACGACACCTACCAGGTCATCTCCGCATACGACAGCATCGCTGACTGGCCCGATCGGCCCGACAACTGGATGTCGGTCGCCAACGCGATCGTGGGTCTGGCGACCGGTCACACTGCGGTGGCGTTCACCGATCCGAGTATGGTGCCGCCGCAGAATATCCGGACAACCGTCAACTCGAGAGGTGCGAAAACGACCACGTACCTCATTCCAGAGGAGCATCTCCCGCTGGTCATGCCCTTCAAATACCTCGGGGTGCCCCAAGAGACGTTGATCGAGCTCGACGCCGTGCTCCAGCCCTACGTGGACGTGGGCTATTCACGAAACGACGACCCGGCGACCGCGCCGGTCACCGTCGATCCAGTCAACGGCTATGACCCGGCGGAGGCCACCGCACCGGCAACACAGGCGGCGTTCGGCGGCGCCGCCGACCCCGTCTCGCAGCTGCTGGCAGGCATGCAGTACGTACTGAACAATCAGCAGTCCGAGCCCCGGCCCTGACCGGTGCGCTACAGCCCGGCCAACCCCACCCCAAGCAAGACGAAGCCGACCACCGCCAACAAACCGGCGACGCCGCGACGGCCCTGGGACCGTAGCCGGTCATAGAGCGCTGCCAGCGTGGCACGGGTGCGATCAGGGGCCACCAGATAGCACAACAACGGAATCTCCACCAACGCGAACGCCACCACGTTGAACACGATGAGCGCGCCGAACTGGGTGGCTGCCGGGGCGCCGGAGGCGACGATGAGGGCCAGCGCCGCGAGATAGTCGACGGACGGCAGCGCGATCCCCAGCCCGGCCACACTCGCCGTCCACAGCGAACGGGTGTTGATCAGTCGGCGGACCCGCACGGCGAGCGGGCCGAATCGTCGCGCGATCGCACCCGCGGGCTGATCGGCGGGGCGTCGGCCGATGATGCGCGTAGCCACCAACACCGCGTTGACCAGGAGCAGCGCGCCGACGACGATCTGGACCACGGGCAGGGTGAAATGTGCGGACCCCAGCGCCGGGCGCAGGACGAACAGCACGACCACGCCCACCGAAAGGCCCATCGAAAAGCCGCCCACGAGGAAAGCCAGGAGCTGCAGGGCAGGCCGCGGCCGGTTGATCATCAGCACGGTCATGCCGACTCGAAACGGCTCCAAGCTGACCGCAACCGCCATCACCAGCAGCGTGATCCACATGATGGATGCGTGGTTTCCGATGTCCGCCTAGGCGCTGGGCCCGGCGAATCGTTCCTGGTAGTAGCCGGCGGCTCTGATTCTCGCGGGTTGCGCGCCGACATCTTCGCGACGTGGGGACGTCACCGGCGGCCTGAGCATGGGCGTCACCCTACCGGCCGCGCCCTGCCAATCCCTGACATGGCAGTCGATCAGGCGCACATGTGATGATGGTGGCGATGAGCGGTTCAAGGACCAATTCGGGGACCCACCTCAGCCCGTCGGCCTTACGGGAGGCGTTCGGGCACTTTCCTTCGGGTGTCATCGCGATCGCCGCGGAGATCGACGGCACCCGCATCGGTCTGGCGGCCAGCACCTTCGTCCCGGTATCCCTGGACCCACCGTTGGTGTCGTTCTGCGTGCAGAACACGTCGGCCACCTGGCCTCGGCTCAAGGAGGTCGCCTACCTGGGCATCAGCGTGCTCGGCGAAGCCCATGACGAGGCGGCGCGCACCCTGGCCGCCAAGACCGGAGACCGGTTCGCCGGTCTGCAGACGGCATCGACCGAGCGTGGAGCCGTGTTCGTCCACGGCACCAGCATGTGGCTGGAAAGCGCCATCGAGCAAACGATCCCGGCGGGGGATCACACCATCGTGATTCTGCGGGTCAGCGACATCACCGTCCACCCGGATGTGCCGCCAATCGTTTTCCATCGCAGTACCTTCCGCAGGCTGGGCGTCTAAGCCCGGCTCGGTGAGGTCGGCGCGGCGCGGCGGTCCTATGGCCGGCTGCTGAGCTCCTCGCGGTAGTTGCCGATGCGCTGGTCCAATTCGGCGGCATCGTCGGTGCGGCCCTCCCTGCGGGCCAGTTCGGCGCGGGCGCTCAGTTCACGGATCGCTGTGCGAATGTCGTTGATGCTTTGGGGCTCTCGAAGCGACATGGGGCTGCCTTTCTTCAGTGATTGGCTGCTTCCTTGAAGCGTACCCCCGAAGAATCGGTCTACACCCGGCTCTGAGCGCCCGGCCGGCCCCGCAGCGTCAGGGACGCATCTCGTATGCACCGTCGTAGCTCCGCACTTGTTCCCAGACCCGGTCGAAGCGCGCAGTGTCGGCGACCGGCTTGCGCACGGCGGCCAGTGCCCACGCCTGCTGCGCCGGGGTGGAGCTGGGTTTGCCGTGCAGCGCGATGGCGTATGCGGAAAAGTCGCGAATCTGGATATCGAAAATCTGGTCCAGCAGATCACGATCCAGGCCGATCAGCTCCGCCTGCTCCAGGATCAACTGGCCGTACACGACCAGCGTGAATAGGTGACCGATGACGAGGACGAAGTCGAGGTCACCCTGCTGGTCGCTGTCCGGGGCCGCGGTGGTCAGCAGGTCCTTCAGCGCCTGTACCTGTTCGTAGAAACGGGCGACGTTGGGAACCTCGGAGTTGCTCTCATAGACCGGAGCCCAGTCGGCGAACTGCACCTTCGACGCACCGCGGGCCGGACCCTGCGACCAGAAGAACACGTCGTCGGCCGGGTCGTTGCGGGTGCCGATCTGCGGGTAGTCGGTGGGATTGAACATGAAGTTCGGCATGAACTTCAGGATCTGTGCCACGTTGACGTGTACGGTGCCCTCGAGCCGCGGCAGTGCCCCGATCAGGCGGGCCACCTCGCAGAAATAGGTGTTCTTCTCGAAACCTTTGGCGGCCAGCACATCCCACAACAAGGTGACCACCTTCTCGCCCTCGGAGGTGACCTTGGCCTTGGTGACCGGATTGAACAGCAGGTAGCGGCGGTCTTGCAGGCTGGCGCTGCGGAAGTAGTCGATCGCCCGGTCGCTGAACGCCTTCATCGCGATCAACCTGGCGTAGGCGTCGACGAAGCTGGCGCGCACATGCGGAAAATCGGTGACCGGGTTGCCGTACAGGATGCGGTTGTTGGCATGGGTGATGGCTTCGTAGAACGCGTGTTCACACATGCCGATCGAACCGCTGCACAGGTTGAACTTGCCGACGTTGACGGTGTTGAGCGCGGCCGAGAAGGCCTCCGGACCGGTGCAGAGAATGTCCTCTTCGTGCACCGGATAGTCGTGCAGCGCGAAATTGCTCACGAACATCTGGCCGTGCACCACGTTACCGATCAGTTCATAGTTCGGGTGCGCGCTGTCGGCCACGAACCATATGTAGCCGTCTGCGCCCTCGACGTCGGTGCGGCGGGAGAACACCGACACCATGCCCGCCACGTTGCCGTTCCCGATGTAGTACTTCTCGCCGGTCGCGCGGAACACGACTCCGTCGGCATCGTCGTCGGCCGCCGGTGTCAGCACCATGTCGGTGTTGTAGATATCGGCACCATGGTCACGCTCGGACAGGGCGAACGCCATGACGCCGCCGGCCTCGAGTTGCGCGGCCGCCCGCTCCTTGGCCTTGATGTTGTCGCTCTGCCAGATCGGCCCGAGGCCGAGGATGGTGACCTGTTCGGCATACCAATAGGCCAGCCCGTAGAACCCGAGAATCTCGCTCAGCACGGCGTTGCGTGAGGTGTCCCAGCGCTTGTTGGCGTCGCCTTCGGCGAACTCCGAAGGGGTCAGGAAGGTGGCGAACAGTCGCTCCCGCTTGACGAAGTCTAAGAAGTCGGCGACCCAGGTGGCTTCCAGATCGTCGCGCAGCAGGCGTTGCTTCCCACGCTCCTCGAACCAGTCGATCAGCGCGCGCAGCTGGCGCCGGGATTCCGGGTCGAGCTGCTGCGGATCGAATCTGTTCGGGTTGAGCAACAGTCCGGTGGAGTTCGACATCGGTTGCCTTTCATCGAGGTTTTAGGCATGCACATTGCGCACGCCGACGGCGTTACGGAGACCCGAGCAGTTCAGGCAACCCACGCAGCCGACACAGTCCGAGCAGCCGATGCATCCCACACACGCCCGGCACTTCGTGCAGGCGATGCAGCCCAGACAAGCCACGCTCGCTCGGCAGGCCACGGAGAACAACATCAGGATGCTGCCCGCGATGGCGGCGCTGGCGGCGGTGGCGATCGACCCGGCTATCCCGGCGCTACCGACTGTGGCGATGGACCCGGCCACCCCGGTGCTGGCCGAGGTGGCGATGGACCCGGCGACCCCGGCGCTGGCCGAGGTGGCGATCGACCCGGCGACCCCGGCGCTTCCTGTCGTCGCGACTGAATTGCGGACGCCACGTGTCTCCGCCGGCATCTGCTGCGCTGCGCCCAAGGCCGCTACTTCCTGCGGAAGAGCTTGTTGCCCAGCCAGACGACCGGGTCGTATTTTCGGTCGGCCGCGCGTTCCTTCATCGGGATCAGCGC
>JAGQTR010000327.1 GCA_020438915.1 Mycobacterium sp. | reverse complement strand
GTGGCGTGGCTTTCGATATCCTGCTCGTCTGCATCCGAATCCCGGTTTGGCTCGGCCACTGCCGAGGACCGGCGGGTGGAACCGGATGATGCCGCGTCCGTGACCGGATCGGCCGGGTCGGCTTCCAACGATGAAACCTGTTGCAGCGCAGAACTGTGCGCTCTCGGAGCCACCAATCCGGGGTAGTTGCGATCGTAGGCGGAGTCGATGATCGCCTTGAGAGGGCCGTTGAGGCTGTCGGCCAGCATGCCGAGCCCGAGATCGCGCAGCGGTTGCAGCAGTGGGATGTTCGGGTTTCTGATCAGCACGTAGGTGGTGTTCCCGACCTTCCAGACCAGCTTCTCGGCGTTCTCCAGCGACACGTCGTCGTAGCCGTAGATGTGCACGTATTGGCTGCCGGCGAGCGCATTGGCAAGCGCGAGAAGGTTGAACGGATTGTCAGGAAAATCTGCGACGCCGTCGTACTCGATGGCGATGTCGAGTACGTCGTACCCGGTGTCCGGCGTCGGCTCGTCGATGTCGTAGACCGGGCGCACGCCGCCATACTTGCGGAGGGGGTTTGCGACAAGGACAAACGAGACGTCGTCAGGTGAGGGGGCGCCAGTTTTGCCGGCATTCCGACGGAGCCACTCCGTTGCAATGAGCGATCCTTGGGAGAAACCCAACACTGTTGTCGGCGACGGCGCTACCCACAGGGCCACCGTCAGGGCCGTCAGGCCACTGAATTCTCCGACCAGAGGTACGCCCGACATGTACTGAACGGGCGTGCATTTATTGCCCGAGGACGCCGAGCAGTATTCGCCCTGGAAGATCTCGTTCATCTCCCAATGCAGTTCGCCGCCCGCGGTATATCCGGTAATCGTCCGGACATTTGCTGCCAACGTTGCTTCTGGAGCGGCGACCGCACCCAGGGCAGTTAACGAGACGGCGGCTGCGGTGGCGAGTATTCCGCGCACTTGTGGTCCTTTGTCGAGAGTCGTCAAGCGTGGCTGGTTATCTACCGGAATAGGCGACCGAGATTATGTGACGCCCGTCAACTATTCAATATGTAGTGGTATGAGAGTCCTCTGAGGTCATCGGAAGGTGCGGGCGCGCCGTGGCAGGTTGCCGTCCTGCAAAGCGCGCTGCGCCGCAGAATGACGCGGTGACCATTGTCCTATCATGGTCGACAAGCGCATGTGAGAGGAATCTAGAAATAAATTGACGTCATGGCAGATCGGTTTGCTGCTCTGTAGGTGACGTTTGCTGAACGGCAGGTCGCATGGCGCCGAGGGATCTGGGCCGTTATCCAGGCGTTATCGCCCCGCCAAGGGCGGGTCGCGAGATATCAGGCGATGATGCGGACCAGGTACGGTGCCATGCCCTTGGTGCGGACCGGCGAGACGGCCACGCCGTCGCTGGTGGTTTCGACCATCTGACCATTGCCGATGAACAGGGCGACGCTCTGGGTCCCCTCGGGGCCGTAGAACATCAGATCACCGGGCAGCGCAAGGCTGGGCATGACCTTCTGGCCAACCTTGTACTGCTCACCTGATGAGCGTGGCAACTTCACCCCTGCGCCGGCGTAGGCGTACACCATGAGGCCGGAGGCATCGAAGCCGACGACCTCGATCTTGCGTGGCTCCGCTGCCGGGGTGCTGCGTTCAGGGCTGAGGCCGGGCAGGGTCAGGCCAGGCACCAGATCGGCAACGGTCCCAGCGGACTGCTCGAGCGGAGCCGCATCGGCCGATTGAGGCACCTCGACGGTGCCCTTGCTCGGGCCCGACGCGTTGCCCCCTCCGTAGGCGAACGGGACGCCGCGCTGGGAGAGCGCTCGGGCGATTACCAGCTCAACTGCCTTCTGGTTGGTCGCCGACCGCGTGATGTCTGCGGCCGCGAGGCCCGGCGTCGCCACCAGGAGCGCGAGGCCGATTACGAGGACAAAGACGCGTCGCATTGCACTTCCACCA
This sequence comes from Mycobacterium sp., assembly GCA_020438915.1. Taxonomy (GTDB): domain Bacteria; phylum Actinomycetota; class Actinomycetes; order Mycobacteriales; family Mycobacteriaceae; genus Mycobacterium. The sequence continues at coordinate 9,417 of JAGQTR010000327.1, read as the reverse complement.
TTCCCAGATGCCAGCACCCTGCTGGTGCCGGTCTCAGTGATTAACAACAGTCACTATGACCACTTCTACACCACCCGAGCGCGGCAAATCGGATCGTCGCAGGACGGTGAATCAAGGAGATGCGGTTCTGGAATCGAATGGTGATCTATGAGCGGGCGCAGACCTCTAGGGTGTGTGCCGGCTCACAGACCCAGCGCCGCCAACGCCGCGTCGTAGTTGGGCTCCTGCCCGATCTCGGGCACCAGCTCGGTGTAGGAGACGGTGCCGTCTGCTGCGAGCACCACCACCGCACGGCCGAGCAACCCGGCCATCGGACCGTCGGCAATCGTGATCCCATAGTCCTCACCGAAAGAGTCTCGGAATGCCGAAGCCGCTGTCACGTTCTCGATGTTCTCCGTGCCGCAGAAACGCTTCTGCGCAAACGGCAGGTCCTTGGAGACGCACAGCACCGACCCTGCACTGGCGGCACGTTCGTTGAAGGTTCGGACGCTTTCGGCGCACACCGGAGTGTCCACCGACGGGAAGATGTTCAGCAGCAGAGGTTTGCCGCGAAATTGGTCGGAGCTCACCGGACCAAGGTCGGTGCCGGTGAGTGTGAAGCCGGGTGCCGGCGATCCGACGGCGGGCAGTTCTCCAACGGTGTTGATCGCGTTTCCGCGCAGGGTTATCTGTGCCATGGTCTCAGTGTGTCAAGTGTGACCGGTGCCGCCGCGCCGGGCCTGCGTGCTGTTCACGCAGTCGTCGGTGTGGACCTGCCGTACATGCGTGCGATGTCTTCGGAGTCCAGCCAGCCCGAATAGGTGTCCCGCTTCGGCCAACCCTCGGGCGAATCCTGCCAAACCTCCTGCCGACCCCACGGCAGAATGTCGATGAGCGGGAAGGTATGGCTGAGTTGCTCGGTGCCCCGGCCGTTGGTATGCCAGGTTCGATAGACGGTGTCGCCGTTGCGCAGGAAGACGTTGACGGCAAAGCCGGTATCGGGTGCCGCGTCGACGTCGGTGGCGAATGGGCTCTCCGACGACGAATACCACTCCATCGTGTTGCCTACCCTGTCCCGGTATGCCAGGGCCTCCTCGATCGGGCCCGAGGTGACGATCACGAACCGGGCGTCGTAGTTGTCTAGGAAGTCCAGCCGGGTGAACTGCGAGGTGTAGCCGGTGCAGCCGCCGCACTGCCACTGCGCACCATCGCTCCACATGTGGTTGTAGACAATGAGCTGCGAGCGCCCCCGAAAGACATCGACGAGGCGGATCGGACCGTCGGCGCCGATCAGTGTGTAGTCCGGAAGCCGCACCATCGGCAGCCGCCGCCGCTGCGCCGCGATCGCATCCAATTCGCGGGTGGCGGCCTTCTCCCGCTTCCGAAGCCTGGCAAGCTCGGCGCGCCATGTCTCGCTATCCACCACCGGGGGCAGAGCAGTGGTCTCGGTCATCGGTCACCTTTCGGTCGGTTTCGAGGTTCAGTCCGTATTCGTGGTCTCCGGTATTGACCGGCGAGAAGCCCATTACTCATCGCTGACAGGATGATTGCCATGTCCCGTACCACCAACGCGTCCCAAACGACCACCAGCTCGTCGCCGCGCCTCGGCTTGACCGATCCCGATTCGTGGTCGACCCGCCTATGGACGGAGATCGTCCCGATCTTCGATGCCATCACCGCGCATCCGTTCATCCTCGGGCTTACCGACGGCAGCCTCGACCCGGCCTCGTTTGCTCAGTACGTGGCCCAGGACGTCCATTACCTGCGCGTCTACGCCCGGGCTCTGGCGGCAGTGGCGGCCAAGGCGCCCGCCCTGGCCGACACGGCCATGTTCGCCAGGCACGCCGCCGAGGTATTTGACGTCGAACTGGCGCTGCACGGCGAGCTGCTCCCTGCGCTCGGATTGAGCGCGGACTCCGTCGATGCCGCCGCGGTGACCCCGACGACCCAGGCCTACAACAGCTATCTGCTGGCCACGGTCCACGGCGGAACCTTCGCCGACGGGTTAGCTGCGGTGCTCCCCTGCTACTGGATATACGCCGAGGTGGGTGCCGAACTGCTGCAGCGGGGCTCAACCGACGCCCGCTACCAGCGCTGGATCGACAGCTATGGCGGCGAAGAGTTCGCCAGGACCGTCACCGAGGTCCTGAGTCTGGCTGACCGGATCGGACCCACCCTGACCCCGGCCGAGGAAACGGTTGCGCGGGCGCATTTCGTCACATCGTCCCGATACGAGTGGATGTTCTTCGACGCCGCCTACCGTCGTGAAGTCTGGCCGGTCTGACACCGGACGCCTGTTGCTCCAATGTGGATATGCTTGCGGCTTTCCTCTGCCCAAGGAGTTGTAGCCAAGGAGGCCGAGTAGCCAGTGGCAGCCGAAGCGTCCGCGCCACCGCCCGCCAAGTCCTCGGGCGGCCACATCAGGCTGACATCGCACAGCGCTGGCACTGCCGCTCCGGCGATCCAATGGGGTGCGCCCACCGCGGCGCTGCGCGGTCCCGTAGTCGGAACCACAGCTACGCGGGCCCACCGCAACGTGATCGGGACCCACAGCGGCGCATACGGCGTTTACCGGGCGCTGGCGGTCGCCGCAGGAGCCTTGTCCCGCGATCATCGCGCCGATCTGACCAACACTTCGCCGACCGACATCATCGGACCACATCCACAGTGGGGTGATGCGACGTCGATCGTCAGCCTCGATCCATGGGGAGCAATGGTCGCCGAGGCCTTCGCCGATCAACTCGCCAGTGGCATCGACATTCGCCCCACCATCGCGGTCACCAAGGCCCAGGTGATCCTGCCCGAAATCAGCGAAGCCATCCTGCGGGGTCGCCTTTGCCCCGACGAACGGCTACTGCTATCCACCGGCGCCGCCCAGGTGACCAAGGCCGCTATCGAGCCCGTATGGCATCTGCCCGGCGTCGCCCGGCGTTTCGGCTGCAGCGAAACCGATTTGCGTCGAGCACTTTTCGAGGAAACCGGCGGCATGTACCCCGAGCTGGTCACGCGATCGGATCTGGAAGTGTTCCTCCCGCCCATCGGCGGACAGACCATCTATATCTTCGGCGATCCCCGAGGTCTGTCCGATCCCACAGTCGAGCTGACCGCCCGCGTGCACGACGAGTGCAACGGTTCGGACGTCTTCGGTTCCGACATCTGCACCTGCCGGCCCTACCTGACCCACGCGATCGAAGAATGTATTCAGGGTGCCCAGCGCGGCGGGGTCGGCCTGGTGGCCTACTCGCGCAAAGAGGGCCGTGCGCTCGGTGAGGTGACGAAGTTCCTGGTGTACAACGCGCGTAAGCGCCAAGTGGGCGGTGACACCGCCGAGCACTACTTCGCCCGCACCGAATGCGTTGCCGGTGTACAAGACATGCGGTTTCAGGAACTGATGCCCGACGTGCTGCACTGGCTCGGGATCAGCAAGATTCATCGCCTGGTGTCGATGAGCAACATGAAGTACGACGCCATCACCGGGTCCGGCATCGAGGTCGGCGAGCGGGTGTCCATCCCCGATGAACTGATTCCAGCCGATGCACAGGTCGAGATGGATGCCAAGACCGCCGCCGGCTACTACACGCCCGGTTCAGCACCCGATGCCGAGGAACTCAAGAAGGTCAAGGGCAGGGGCCTGCAGACATGACCCGGCACCGCGGACCTGCCGGCGAGAGTGTGGATCAGCGCGCGGCGCACCCGGCTGGGGCCGCCGAAATGCTGCGCACCGCCCATGCGGTCCGGTTGCGCTCGGCGCAGCTTCTTGAACGCGCCCGCGCGGGCGAGTCCCGCTGGTTCACCGTCCCCGAGGAGGGCTTGCACACCGCTGCCGACGCGGTCGCCGCCGCCACTCGTGACCGCTACCCGGACCTGGACATCCCCTACCACAGCCGGTGGCGTCACTTCGAGGCCGGCGGGCTGGACCGGCGCGCTCAGCTCGACTGCTTACTGGCAGTCTGCGGTCCGGAGGAACGGGCGCGCGCCATGATCGATCTCGCGGTGGTCAGCGTGCTTCTCGACGCCGGCGCGGGCGCCCAATGGAGCTTCGTCGAGGAACGCGGCGCCACCACCGCACGGTTCACCCGATCGGAGGGCCTGGCCGTCGCCAGCTGGCACGGGTTTGTCGGCGGAGCGTTCTCCAGCGACCCTGCGCACGCCCTACAGGTCGACGCGGTGGCGCTGCGCGGTGTGACCGAGGAGCGACTCGGCAACGTGTTGCAGGCAAGTCCGGACAACCCGCTGCTGGGGCTTACCGGCCGCGTGCAGTTGCTTCGTCGGCTCGGCGAGGCGCTGCAGGCACAGCCAGACCTGTTCGGCGCCAGCGGCCGGCCCGGCGGCCTGTTCGACGCGCTCACTACGCCGGCGGGCTCGGTGGATGCCTGCGACATCCTGGCCCGCTTGCTGAACTCGCTGTCGGCGATATGGCCGCGCGACAACGTCATCGGCACCCACCGACTGGGCGACTGCTGGCGCCACGATGCGGTGCCCGGCCCAGGCTTGACGAACGGATGGCTGCCGCTGCACAAACTGTCCCAGTGGCTGACCTACTCGCTCATCGAACCGTTCGTTTGGGCCGGGATTACGGTCACCGGAGTCGCCGGTTTGACCGGTTTGGCCGAATATCGCAACGGCGGACTGCTGCTGGACACCGACGCGCTGAGGCTGCGTGACCCACGCCACGCCAGCCACACGTGGAGTCCGGGCGACGAACTGGTGGTCGAGTGGCGCGCCCTGACCGTTGCGCTGCTCGACGAACTGGCGCCACTGGTGCGTACCCGGTTGGGAATGGACGCCGACCAGCTGCCGCTGGCCCGGGTCCTGGAGGGCGGCACCTGGGCGGCGGGCCGCGCTTCGGCTCAGCGTCTCCGCGACGGTCTGCCGCCGCTGGCAATTGCCAGCGACGGCACGGTTTTCTAGAAGCAGCCAGGGGAGGCAACATGGACATCGGCGCAGGCGGGGTGCACCTCATCCAACACCCGCTGATTCAGCACAAGATCACCAAGATGCGCCAGAAGGACGTTTCCACCAACAGCTTTCGCCGTCTGGTACACGAGGTGTCGGTGCTCATGGCATACGAGGTGCTACGCGAGATCGCGACGCACGAGATCGAGGTTCAGACCCCACTGGAACGCACCACGGGTCAGGTCGTCGACGGCAAGAAGCTGGTATTCGTGTCGATCCTGCGCGCGGGCACCGGCATCCTCGACGGCATGCTCGAGGTTGTTCCGTCGGCTCGTGTCGGTCACATCGGCCTATACCGGGATCCGAAAACGCTTGTGGCCGTCGAGTATTACTTCAAGATGCCCGGTGAATTGCACGAGCGAGACGTGATCGTGGTCGACCCTATGCTGGCGACCGGGCACACTGCAGTGGCCGCGGTGGATCGGCTCGTCGAGCATGATCCGAAGTCCATCAAATTCGTCTGTCTGCTGACTTGCCCCGAGGGTATCGCCGCGATGACCGATGCCCATCCTTCGGTGCCGATCTACGCCGCGGCGATCGATCGGCAGCTCGACGAGCACGGCTACATCCTGCCCGGGCTCGGCGACGCCGGTGACCGCATCTTCGGTACCAAATAATTCCCACCCGCCGCCCGAGTCATTCCCACCCGCCGCCCGAGGTAATTCTCGCCCGCCACCGCGAGTGCGCGCCGTAGGGTGAGTCATGGCCACTATCGAAGCTGACCCCCAGCCCCAGACATCTTTCGAACGGGATCTCGCTGAAACCCAGCGCTACTTCGACAGTCCCCGCTTCGACGGGGTCATCCGCCTCTATACGGCTCGGCAAGTCGCCGAGCAGCGCGGCACGATTCCCGCCGACTATCCCATTGCCCGAGAAGCGGCAACCGAGTTCTATCCGCATCTGCGTGAGCTGTTCGCCCGCGGGAAGAGCATCACCACCTTCGGTCCGTACTCCCCCGGTCAGGCCGTGGCGATGAAGCGGATGGGTATCGAGGGCATTTACCTCGGCGGCTGGGCGACCTCGGCGAAGGGTTCCATCAGCGAGGATCCGGGGCCTGACCTGGCGAGTTATCCGCTCAGCCAAGTGCCGGAGGAGGCTGCGGGCCTGGTGCGCGCGCTGTTGACGGCCGACCGCAACCAGCAGTATCTGAGACTGCGGATGACCCCGGAACAGCGCAGCGCAGCGCCCTCGTATGACTACCGGCCGTTCATCATCGCCGACGCTGACACCGGCCACGGCGGTGATCCCCACGTGCGCAACCTGATCCGCCGCTTCGTCGAGGCGGGAGTGCCCGGGTACCACATCGAGGACCAGCGCCCGGGGACGAAGAAATGCGGCCATCAGGGTGGCAAGGTCTTGGTCCCCTCCGATGAGCAGATCAAACGGCTCAACACCGCCCGGTTCCAGCTGGACATCATGCGGGTGCCCGGAATCATCGTCGCGCGCACCGACGCCGAGGCGGCCAATCTCATCGACAGCCGCGCCGACGAACGCGATCAGCCGTTCCTGCTCGGCGCCACCAATTTGGACATCCCGCCCTACAAGTCGTGCTTCTTGGCCATGGTGAGGCGCTTCCACGACAAGGGCATGACAGAACTCAACGGGCATCTGCTCTATGCGCTGCCCGATGGCGAGTACGCCACAGCCGAGGCCTGGTTGGAACGCCAGGGCCTGCTCGCGCTGATCGACGACACCGTCGCCTCGTGGCAGGACGGCAAGGAATCATCGGTTGACGAGGTCTTCGACGCCGTGGAGTCCCGCTTCGTCGACGCTTGGCAGGACGACGCCGGACTGAACACCTACGGCGGTGCGGTGGCCGAGATTCTCGAGTTCCGCGAGCGAGAAGGTGAGCCGGCCGACATGCGCGCCGACGAGTGGCGGGAGTTCGCCGAGCGGGCACCGCTGTACTCGGCGCGGGAGATGGCCAAGAAGTTGGGCGCCGATGTCGCGTGGGATTGCGAGCGCGTCAAGACGCCGGAGGGCTATTACCAGGTCCGTGGCGGCATTCCGTATGCGATCGCCAAGTCGTTGGCCGCCGCCCCGTTTGCCGACATTCTCTGGATGGAGACCAAGACCGCCGACCTGGCCGACGCCAAGCAGTTCGCTGATGCCATCCACGCCGTGTACCCGGACCAGATGCTCGCCTACAACCTGTCACCGTCGTTCAACTGGGACACCACCGGAATGACCGACGAGGAGATGCGGGCCTTCCCCGAGGAACTGGGCAAGATGGGATTCGTCTTCAACTTCATCACCTACGGCGGTCATCAGGTCGACGGTGTCGCCTCCGAGGAGTTCGCCACCTCGCTGCGCCAGGAGGGCATGCTGGCGCTGGCGCGGCTGCAGCGCAAAATGCGGCTGGTCGAATCTCCTTACCGCACACCGCAAACACTCGTCGGCGGACCCCGCAGCGATGCCGCGCTGGCGGCCTCTTCCGGGCGGACGGCGACGACGAAGTCCATGGGTAAGGGCAGCACTCAGCATCAGCATCTCGTCCAGACCGAGGTGCCCAAGAAGCTGCTGGAGGATTGGCTGGCACTGTGGAGTGAGCACAACCAGCTCTCCGAGAAGCTGTCGGTGCAGTTGCGGCCTAGGCGTGCCGGCTCCGACGTCCTGGACCTGGGTATCTACGGTGACGGTGCCGAACCGCTGGCCAACGTGGTTGTGGATCCGATCAAGGATCGGCACGGCCGCAGCATTCTCACGGTGCGCGATCAGAACACCTTCGCCGAACAACTGCGGCAGAAGCGGCTGATGGACGTCATCCATCTCTGGCTGATCCATCGGTTCAAGGCCGAGATCGTGTACTACGTCACCCCCACCGAGGACAACCTCTATCAGACCGAGAAGATGAAGTCGCACGGCCTGTTCAGCAACGTCTACCAGGAGGTCGGCGAGATCATCGTGGCCGATGTCAACCAGCCGCGGATCGACGAGCTGCTGGCGCCCGACCGCGAGGCGCTGGGCCGGTTGATCCGCAAGGAGGACTAAACCCTGAGCGATCAGCAGACCGCCCGCCCGACAAGGGATCTCGCGGTCGACTACTACCGCGTCTCCGGCGTGGTGCTCATCGTGTTCGGGCACTGGCTGCTGTCCTGCGTCACCTTCCACGACGGTTCGTTCGGCCTGCAGGATCCGCTGGCCGACATCCCGTGGACGCGCTGGATCACCTGGCCGCTGCAGGCGGTGCCGGTGTTCTTCCTGGCCGCGGGTTACGCCAGCGGAGTGTCGTGGACACACTGGTACGGCAGCGGCAAGATGTCCCGCCAGACCTGGGTCCGGCAGCGATTGGTGCGGACGCTCGGGCCGACGGGCGCCTACCTGGCGTTCATCTCCGCGGTCATCCTCGTCATGGCGGCGTTCGGGCTGCCCGGCGCGGTGCTGCAGTACGCGGGGTGGGCGGTCGCGATGCAGTTGTGGTTCCTGGCGGTCTACGTACTGGTCGTGTATCTGACACCGATTGCCGTTGCGGCACTGCGACACTGGGGCCTATGGGCGCCGGCGGTGCTGGGCGCCGCGGTGGCGCTCACCGATGTGCTGACCATCGCCGTACACATTCCCTACGTCATGTGGCTGAACTATCTGTTCTGTTGGGGCGCGTTGTACCTCCTCGGGATCGCCTGGCAGCAGGGACTTCTGAGCCGTCGACTGGCCGTCGTCCTGGCCGTGGTGTCCGCCGTGGCGCTGGCGTTGTTGATCGGGGTCGGCCCGTTCCCGGTGTCGATGATCTCGGTGACCGGCCAGACCATTCAGAACTCCTCGCCCCCGTCCGTGGCGATGCTCGCGTTCGCGTGCGCCCAGACGGGCCTGGCGGTGCTGCTGGCGCCCGCGTTGAACCGCGCGCTGCGCGGCGAGAAGGTGCAGCGGGTGCTGTCGGTGGCCAACACCAACGTGATGGCGCTCTATCTCTGGCACATGGTGCCAGTGGTCATCGTCGCCGTGCTGGTCTATCCGACCGGCCTGATGCCGCAGCCGACCGAGAACAGCCTGAACTGGTGGCTGGTGCGCGGACTGTGGGTGCTGATCCTCACCGTGGTCACCGCATTCGAGATGGTGGTGCTGCTACGCCTGCGGCGGATCTTCGCGGCGCCGTTGCCGACGATCCCCGTCCGGTGGAGTCCGGCGGTCACGGATGCGACGCTGTTCCTCGGGGTGGCGATGGCGTCGTACGGCATCACGTTCGTGTCGGCCGGCGGCTTCGCCCCGGATGGTCACTTCCCGTGGCACTCGATGATCATCTTCGCCGTCGGCGCGGTGCTGGTGTCGCTCACCCCGCCAGCTTCTCGCCGAGAGTGAAGTTGTTGTACGCATTTCCCGAGTAGACCTGCCAACAACATCACTCTCGGCGTCAGGTAATCCGTTGCAGAGCAGCCCGGATCGGGTCGGGGATCGGTGCAGCTCTGCGAGTGACCCGGTAGACGAAGACGTGCACGAAGTGTCCCTGGGCAGCCGCGTGGTCATCGGTCTCGGTGAAGATGGCGA
>JAGQTR010000326.1 GCA_020438915.1 Mycobacterium sp. | reverse complement strand
CCGGCGGCGGCCAGCGCCCGCTCCACCCTCTGACGCGCTCCAGCTAAGTGTTCCTCACAGCGTTTGGCTAGCTGTTCACCTCTTTCCCAAAGCTTCAGCGATGCATCTAGATCCAACCCGCCGTGTTCGAGCTGTTGCACCACATCGATCAGTTCGTCGCGTGCCGCCTCGTAACCGAGTTCACTAATAGGCTTCATCGTCAATATCACCCGTCCTCAAGCCTCGAGACCCTCGCTGGCCGCCATGATGGCTCCATCGGCCACCCGTACCCGTAATCGGGTGCCCGCCGGAGCGTCAGCAACAGAGTGCAACACCTGTGCCGCCCCCCCAGAACGTGTTGCGGGCTGCGTCTGCACCACCGCGTAGCCGCGAGCCAGCGTGGCAGCCGGCCCAAGCGTCGAGAGCCGCGCCGAGAGGTGCCCGATGCGTTCGGACTCGCCTGCCAGCAGCCGGGTGATATCGCGACGGGCGCAGGCCCGTGCCCGCTGGATCTCCTCGGCTCGCGCATGGACAGCATCCAGCGGCCGGGCCAGCACCGGCCTGCTCCGGAGCTGCGACAGGGTGTGCTGTTCGCGGTTCACCCAGCTGCGAAGCGCCCGCGCAGCGCGTCGGCGTAGATCGCTGACCAGCACCCGCTCGGCGGCCGCGTCGGGGACCACCCGCTTGGCTGCGTCGGTCGGGGTGGCCGCACGCAGGTCGGCGACGAGGTCGCACAGCGGATTGTCCGGCTCGTGGCCGATCGCGCTGACGATCGGCGTGGTGCAGGCGACGATCTCCCGGCACAGCGTCTCATCCGAGAACGGCAGCAGATCCTCCACACTGCCCCCGCCGCGGGCGAGCACGATGACGTCGACGTCGGCATCGGCATCCAACGCGCGCAGGGCTTCGACGATCTGAGGCACCGCGTTGGGACCCTGCACCACCGTGTTGCGTACCGCGAATCGCACCGCGGGCCAGCGGCTGCTGGCCACGGCGGTGATGTCGTGTTCGGCGGCCGATGCCCGCCCGGTGATCAGCCCGATGGTTGTGGGCAGAAACGGGATCGGACGCTTAAGGCGGGGGTCGAACAGGCCCTCGGCGTCGAGCAGCCGGCGCAACCGCTCGATTCGGGCCAGCAGCTCGCCGATTCCGACCGCTCGGATCTCGCTGACGCGCAGCGAGAAGGTGCCGCGACCGGTGTAGAACTGCGGCTTGCCGAACACGATCACCTGGGTGCCGTCGGTCATCTTCACCGGAGCATCGGTCACCAGGTTGCGCGGGCAGGTCAGCGACAGCGACATGTCGGCGGCCGGGTCCCGGAGCGTGATGAACGCGGTGTTCGAATTGGGTCGCAGGGTCAGCTGGGCGATCTGGCCCTCCACCCAGATGGCGCCGAGTTTGTCTATCCACCCCGCCACGCGGATGGCGACACCCCGAACCGGGAACGGGTTGTCCGCCGATTGTCCCGCCGGCCCGGCACTCACTTGGCCGACGCGCGGGTGATCCTGTTGGCCAGCAGTGTCTGAAACGGGGCGCGTGCCTTGGTGGACTCCTCGTAGGCCAGCAGAGCCTCCAGTTCTGCGACCCGCATCGACGTCAACCGGGCGCGCAGCTGGGCGAGCGTCAACTCCTCGTAGTCGAGCTCGGTGACGATTTCGGGAACGGCGTCGGTGACGGATCCGGCAAATCCGTTGGACACCGGCTCCCGGGCGGCGGCGGGTTTCTCGGGTTCGTCGCTGAACAGCGCGTAACGCCCCTCGGTCAGCCGTTCGCCGTCGCGGACGGGCAGGTCCACCACGTCGTCGGCGCCCCCGCCCTCGGGGTCGATTTCGTCGTCGAAGGTCGCCCACTCCGCCTGCTCGTCCTTGGGCGGGAACAGCGAACCGATCGTCTCGTCGCCCCTGTTGACCAGGTCGGCGACATCTTGCTGCATCTTCATCACCAGCTGGGCGATCTGGCTCGCTACGGTCATCGGGTACATGAGGATGGTCTGGGGAAGCTTGCGGGTTTCCTCGAGAGCGGTCACCGCCGCACCCACCAGCAGACGGACCCCATACGGTGCTGTTGCCATGGCCCTTAGCCTACGGCTGGGCGGTGCGTGCGTCGGGTCAGTACCCTTGGAGTCATGCCGTCGACTGTCAACATGGGGATTCCGGGCGCCAGTCAGAGCGCGCTGAGCACGGTCGCCTGCGAGGTTTCCGGTAAGCGGGTGCTGCTGGCCGAGCCTCGCGGATACTGCGCGGGCGTCGATCGAGCGGTGGAGACCGTCGAGCGGGCGCTGGAGAAACACGGTGCTCCGGTGTATGTGCGGCATGAGATCGTGCATAACCGCCATGTGGTCGAGACGCTGGCCAAGGCGGGTGCGGTGTTCGTCGACGAGACCGACGAGGTCCCCGAGGGCGCCATCGTGGTGTTCTCCGCGCACGGTGTCGCTCCGACGGTGCACCAGACCGCAGCCGAGCGGGATCTCAAGGTCATCGATGCCACCTGTCCGCTGGTTACCAAGGTGCACAACGAGGCCAAGCGGTTCGCCCGTGACGACTACGACATCCTGCTGATCGGCCACGAAGGCCACGAAGAGGTCGTCGGCACCGCCGGGGAGGCGCCCGAGCACGTGCAGCTCGTGGACGGCCCGGATGCCGTCGACAACGTCGTGGTCCGCGACCCCGACAAGATCATCTGGCTGTCCCAGACCACCCTGAGCGTCGACGAGACGATGGAAACGGTGCGGCGGCTGCGTGAGCGCTTCCCGACCTTGCAGGACCCGCCCAGCGACGACATCTGCTA
>JAGQTR010000325.1 GCA_020438915.1 Mycobacterium sp. | reverse complement strand
CCACCGAGATCAAGAATGTCCTGGCGTCGTCCCTGCGCTTGGCACTCACAACGCACCTGCCCAACCTGCCCGTGGGTCGAATCCGCTGGCGCGCTCGGCTTTGGCGTAGGCTTCCAGCGCCTCGGCCGCCTCGCCCTCCAGTTTGGGCGGAACCGCCACCTTGACGGTGACCAGAAGGTCACCGTGGCCGCCGGAACGCTTGGGCACACCTCGACCACGTACCCGAAGGATGCGGCCGTCTGAAGTGCCCTTGGGCACCCTCACTCCGACTTTGCCTTCCAGCGTTGGAACTGAAAGTGTTGTCCCCAAGGCTAATTCGTGGAAACTCACCGGCACCGCCACGGTAAGGTCGTCGCCGTTACGCCCGAACACCTTGTCTGGCTTGACATGCACGGTGACGAACAGGTCGCCCGAGGGCGCCCCTCGCAGTCCGGCTTCACCCTGCCCGGCCAGTCGGATGCGCTGACCGTCTTCCACACCCGGGGGTATCCGCACGTTGATGGTGCGGGTACGGGTGGCAACACCCGTTCCCCGGCACTCGTCGCACGGGTTCTCGATGATCGAACCGCTACCGCGGCATTCGGTACACGGCTCGGAGAAACCGAACGCGCCTTGGTTGCGGTTGATGACCCCGGCACCGTTGCAGTTCGGGCAGACCTTGGGGCTGGTGCCCGGACGAGCACCGCTGCCATGGCAGTTCGTGCACGGGGCCGGGCTGGTCAACCGCAGCGGCATTGCCACACCCTTGGTGGCCTCCAGGAAGTTCAGTTCGGTCTCGGTCTCGAGGTCGTTACCCCGGCGTGGGCGCGACGGTCGAGGTTGTTGGGCACCCCGACCGAACAACCCGCCGAACAGATCCCCGATGTTCGCGCCGCCGTTCTGACCGGCGGCGTCGAAGAGGTCGTTCAGGTTGAACTCCTGGCCGTCCCCGCCGGCGCTGAAACCACCGAAACCACCGCCGCCACCACCGAAGCGACCCCGACCGAAGCCGCCGCCGGCAAACAGCCGACGGGTTTCGTCGTACTCCTTGCGCTTCGCCGCATCCGTGAGCACTTCTTTGGCTTCGGATGCGGCCTTGTACCGCTCTTCGGCCGCGGGGTTACCAGGGTTGCGGTCCGGGTGGTTCTCGGACAGTATCTTGCGGGCCGCCCGCTTGATCTCCTTCTCGTCGGCGTCGGAGGTGACGCCGAGCTCCTTGTAGAAGTCCTTCTCAACCCATTCGCGCTGGGCCATACCGCGTCACCTCCTCAGCTGCTCGTCGTTGCCGTGTGGTCAATGCTTACGATTCTGCGGCCTGCTCGGCCGCGGAGTCGGTATTGCCGGGCTCCGACACGTCGAGCACGGTGTCGACGACACCCACCATGGCGTGGCGGACCACGTGATCACCGACCTTGTAGCCGCGCCGCATCACGGTGCCGATCACCGAGTGGGACCCGTTGCCCTCGTGCTGGACGGCCTCGTGCAAGGCGGGGTCGAACTCCTCACCCTCGCTGCCGAAGGCAGCCAGCCCCAAACCTTCCAGCACGTCGACCAGCTTGTCCGACACCGATTTCAATGGCCCCGATTCGAGGTCGCCGTGCGCCCGTGCGCGGTCCAGATCGTCGAGTATCGGCAGCAACTGGGTCACGACGTGCGCTTTGGCACGTTCGGTGGCCACCTGCTGATCCCGTAGTGCCCGCTTGCGATAGTTGGTGAAATCGGCCTGCACACGTTGCAGGTCGGCGATCAGCTCCGCAGCCTCGCTCTGAGATTCCTCGGAGACGTCGGGCGGCTCCGGAACCGGCCCACCTGGGGCCGGCCCGGAGTCCGCGTCGTCGCGCACCTGACCCGTTTCCGGGTCGATCCGACGTTTGTCGGTGAAGGTGATCGGCTCGTCGTGTTCAGAGGAACGGCCGTCATCGGCGTAACTCACTTGCGCTCCTGGTCATCCTCAACAACTTCGGCGTCAACAACATCATCATCGGAGCCTGCGGCACCGCCGGCCGCTGCGCCGCCGGGCGCGCCCTGCTCGGCCTGCGTCGCCTCATAGATCGCCTGCCCGAGAGCCTGGCTTTCTTCGCCCAGTTTCTCCATTGCGGCCTTGATCGCGGCGATATCGGTGCCCTCGAGTGCCTGCTTGGCTTGGGTGATCGCGGCGTCGACCTTGCTCAGGGTGTCCTCGGAGACTGCAGGACCACCCGCCCCCTCCTTCGGCTCGCGTTGCTCCTTGACGAACTTCTCCGTCTGGTAGACCAGCGACTCGGCCTGGTTGCGGACATCTGCCTCTTCACGACGCGTACGGTCCTCCTCGGCGTGCGCCTCGGC
>JAGQTR010000324.1 GCA_020438915.1 Mycobacterium sp. | reverse complement strand
GAGAAGCTGCACAATCTGGAATCGCTACCCGCCACCGGTTTCGAGATTTCGTGTTTTCCGGTCAAGGTGCTGGCCGCATCAGCCGGTTGGACCCGAGCCGTAGCGATTTTCGACGACGCGGCCCGTGGCTCGGATTGACGGCTAGGTTGAATCGTCGTGGCGACCCTTACCTGGCTGGGTGTCCCAGGCGGCGAACGTGCGTGGACGGCGCTCGGATTCGCTGTTGATGATCTCGAGGTTCATATCGGTCACGTGTGTTGCGCGTTCACCGATGCCAGGGGCTGGGGTTTCGATGAAATCTGTTCGCAGCCATCAATTCTCGGAGTAGAAACAATGTGCCGGCCAGCAGTCGAAGGTGCGGTGCACCCCAACGGCGTGACCCATGTCGATCACATCGTCTACACGGTGCATGATTTGGACACCGCCATCGCTGCGCTGACGGCGGTGCTGGGCGTCGAACCGCGCCGGCGTTTTCATCCCCGCGGACCGCAGGGGCCTGAGATGGCTTTTTTCCGGGTGGGTGAGGCTTTCATCGAAGTGGTCGCCGCCGGCAAAGCGCCGGAGCTGATCGGGCTTGCGCTGTGGTCCACCGACCTAGATGCGTGCGTTGCCACGGTCCGGGCACACGGGGGCTCGATCTCGGACCCCAAGCCGGCGGTCCAAGGCGGACGTATCGCCAGCGTGTGGCACGGCCATCTCGACTGGGGGCTGGCCATCATGGGCCAGTGATCCCGGCCCGCAGGTGTCCTCAGGCGTCCCGGAGCCCGACGATCAGATCTTTGAGTTCGGCGAGGTGCTCGTCGGTGGATCGACGAAAACCTCGCAACTCGGTTTTCACATCGGCAACATCGGTCTTCAACTCGGCGACATCGGTCTTCAACTCGGCGACATCGGTCTTCAACTCACTGATCGACAATGCGTGGTCGCGCTGGTTCGCCCCGAGCGCGTTGACCGCAGTAAGGACGGCACGGTAGTCGGCTTGCGCCGCCTCTTGAGCCGACACCCGCGCTTCCAAATCCCCCGACGTCGCCATCTACCCGATCGTAGTGGCTGAGGAGTCGATGTCGAGACGGCAACTGCGGTCTGCGCTCGCAGCCTGGGGCGGTGAGTTCCCAACGTGGATTGTGCGTCCAGGGCGGCGACACGCCGACAGTCGTCGCCCTGGACGCACACTCGACGACCGTCCGCAACGCCGGATGAGATCAGCGGATGATCGTCGCGATGATGCCGGCCAGATAGCCCAGGCGGGCGACCTCACTCGGCCGGAACTCGGGACCGCCCGGTCGGCCGAGGACTACCGCGGTGCGCGCATCGAGCAGCGGCGCTGCGGCCAGTGTGGTGTCCATGTCCCGCCAGAACTGCGGCACCCAGTCCGCGGTGGCGTCCAGCGCTTCGGCGTGATCGATGGGCAGCCAGGGTGTGTCGGCGGCCTGAGTTTCGGGAGCCCCTGCGCTACCGACCACCCGCTGCGGTCCGGAATCGGTCAGCTGCGCCACCGTGCACCAGCCGACGCGCAGCACTTTGGGCGCCTCGTCGACGAGTACCTGCAGCCGCGTGAGCTTGCCGTCGGCGGCGGCAACGTGATCGATCAATTCCAGTTCCCGGTGCGCTTCGAGCAGCCCGGTGTGCGGCCGGATGCTGTCGACGTAGACGCCGTTGAGGTTCTCTGCGGCGGTGATGAGCATATCGGGCATCGCGCCTGCAGGAAGTTCCACCACCAGGTCGTCGATCGCATAGCCAAGCGCGCGCTCGACCACATCCAGCGACAGGATGTCGGCCCCCACGGAGCCGAGGGCCACCGCCAATGAGCCGAGGCTGCCCGGCCGATCCGCTATCTGGACCCGCAACAGATATGACGGCACGCGCAACACTGTCGCACGGAGTGCGCCCGCAGGCGACTCGAGCGCGATCGCGACCCGAGCACGTGCGGCCGCCCGCCGCCGCCGGGGTGAACTAGGCTTCGTGGTCGTGTCACAAATCTCTCGAGACGAGGTTGCTCACTTGGCACGCCTCGCCCGGCTGGCCCTGACCGACAGCGAACTGGACAACTTCGTCGGTCAATTGGACGCCATCCTCGGCCATGTCAGTCAGATCCAGACGGTTGACGTCACCGGCGTCGAGGCCACCGACAATCCCTTGAAGTCGGTCAACGTCTTCCGGCCGGACGTACCGCGACCGTCGCTGACCCAGGAGCAGGCTCTGGCGGCGGCGCCGAAGTCGGCCGACGACCGGTTCGCCGTCCCGCGGATTCTGGGAGAACCCGAATGAGCGACCTGACCAGGCTTGACGCGGCGACGTTGGGCACCAAGATCGCCGCAGGGGAGGTGTCCTCGACGGAAGTGGTCCAGGCATGCCTGGACCAGATCGCCGCCACCGATGGTGATTACAACGCCTTCCTGCACGTCGGTTCGGAACGGGCGCTGGAGGCCGCGGCCACCGTCGATTCGGCGGTGGCCGCAGGTGAGCGGCTACCGTCGCCGCTGGCCGGTGTCCCGCTCGCGCTCAAGGACGTGTTCACCAC
>JAGQTR010000323.1 GCA_020438915.1 Mycobacterium sp. | reverse complement strand
CTGGCAGTGGACGGCCGACGACACCCTGGTGCACGGGCTGCCGCTGTATCACGTACACGGTCTCGTGCTGGGAGTGCTGGGATCGCTACGGATCGGCAACCGCTTCGTGCACACCGGCAAACCCAGTCCGGCTGCCTACGCCCGGGCGGTGTCGGAGTTCGGCGGATCGTTGGTGTTCGGTGTTCCGACGGTTTGGTCGCGGATCGTCGACGACGGCGACGCGGCGCGGGCGATGGCCTCGGCACGGCTGCTTGTTTCGGGTAGTGCGCCGCTACCGGTCCCGGTGTTCGACGGGCTTGCCGCAATGAGCGGACACCGGCCCGTGGAGAGGTACGGCAGCACCGAATCCCTGATCACGCTGAGTACCCTCGCCGCCGGTGAGCGCCGACCAGGCTGGGTGGGGTTACCGCTGCACGGCGTGGCGACGCGGCTGGTCTCCGAGGAGGGCAATGATGTGCCTCACGACGGGGAAACCGTTGGGCAGCTTCATGTTCAGAGCCCGACGATGTTCGACGGCTACCTCAATCGTGCCGATGCCACCGCCGAGGTGCTGGGTGCCGACGGCTGGTACCGCACCGGCGATGTCGCCGTCGTCGACCATGGCGGGATGCACCGCATCGTGGGTCGCGAATCCGTCGACCTGATCAAGACGGGCGGCTTCCGGGTAGGTGCCGGCGAGATCGAGACCGCGCTGTTGGGGCATCCGGGAGTGCGGGAGGCTGCGGTGGTGGGCGCGCCCGACGATGATCTGGGCCAGCGCATCGTCGCGTTCGTAGTCGGCGATGCCGCACCGGACGAACTGATCGAGTATGTGGCACAGCAATTGTCGGTGCACAAGAGGCCGCGGCTGGTCCGCTCGGTCGACAGTCTGCCGCGCAACGCGATGGGCAAGGTACTCAAAAAGGAACTGGTGCAGTGGGTTTGACGTGCCCCGGCCCTTTCCCGCGAGCGCGCGTGTTTGCACGCGACACGCCGCATTTTACTGTCACGTTGCGCGCCCTCGCGGCTGTCGGCGGTGCGCTATGTGTCTTCGGGCTGACCGCGTGTGGTGCCCCGTCGCCGGCGGTGACTCTCGTGAGCACCGCCGTGCCGGCACCGCCAGCACCTCCGGCCCCGACTGCCCCGCCAGCGCCTCCGGAGCCGCCGGCGCCGGCAGTGCCTCCGGTTCCCGTAGACCCGACCCTGGCCATCGGGCCCGCCGGCGTCGACACGGTTGGCGGTTGGCTTCCCGATGGCGTCACCCTCTCACCCTTTGATGCGGCGAACCCCATTCTCGCCCGCCTTGATCCAGCATTGCTGCTGGCGGTTCAGGAGGCTGCTCGCAGCGCCCAGCAGCAGGGTGTCGAGCTCCGGGTGACGTCGGGCTGGCGTTCTAAGGGCTTCCAGCAGAGGCTGTTCGAGGATGCGGTCCAGGCATACGGCAGCATCCAAGCCGCCGCGGAGTACGTCGCGACCCCCGCGGTGTCGCGGCACGTGACGGGTCAGGCGATCGACATCGGGCCGGCTGCGGCCGACAACTGGCTCATCGCCAACGGCAGTCGCTTCGGACTGTGTCAGATCTATGCCAATGAAATATGGCACTTCGAGCTTGCCGCCGATGCGCAGGGCCGCTGCCCGCCCTTGCTGCCCAACGCCGCGGGGTGAGAGTCGACGTCGGCGAGCGTGCGCAAAACGACGCCTCCGTCGGCGTGCCGCCGTGCAGACATGCGCGCTCGCGGGCGCGGGAAGTCAGTTGGCGTGCAGCGCTTCGTTCAAGGTGATGCCGCTGCCGTCGCGCTTGACCACCTCGACTGCTCCGGTCACCGAGTTGCGACGGAACAGCAGGTTGTGCGCACCCGACAGCTCGCGTGCCTTGACGGTCTGCCCGTCAGCGGTCTGCACCTTGGTCCCCGCGGTGACATAGAGCCCCGCCTCTATGACGCAGTCGTCGCCCAGCGAAATGCCCAGCCCGGCGTTGGCGCCGAGCAGGCACCGCTTGCCCACCGAGATGACCTCGGTCCCGCCGCCAGACAAAGTGCCCATGATCGACGCACCCCCGCCGATGTCGGAGCCGTCGTCGACCACGACCCCGGCCGAGATCCTTCCCTCGACCATGGAACTGCCCAGCGTGCCCGCGTTGAAGTTGACGAAACCCTCGTGCATCACCGTGGTGCCCGGTGCCAGGTGCGCACCCAGTCGCACCCGGTCGGCGTCGGCGATGCGCAC
>JAGQTR010000322.1 GCA_020438915.1 Mycobacterium sp. | reverse complement strand
AGCG
The DNA here is from genome assembly GCA_020438915.1 of Mycobacterium sp. GTDB lineage: Bacteria > Actinomycetota > Actinomycetes > Mycobacteriales > Mycobacteriaceae > Mycobacterium. The sequence goes on along the minus strand of JAGQTR010000322.1, from coordinate 6,151 downwards.
GGGCAGTTCGTCCCAGTCGACGAGGGTGACGGCGATACCGGTCTTACCCGCGCGGCCGGTGCGCCCGATGCGGTGCACATAAGCCTGCTCATCCTCGGGGATCTGGTAGTTGATGACGTGGGTGATGTCATCGATATCGATGCCGCGGGCGGCAACATCGGTAGCGACGAGCACGTCGACCTGGCTCGTTCGGAAAGCTTTCAGCGCCTTCTCGCGCGCGGCCTGCCCGAGATCACCGTGCACGGCTCCCACCTTGAACCCGCGCTCGGCGAGTTCGTCGGCGACCTTCTGGGCGGTGCGTTTGGTGCGCGTGAAGATCATGGTTGCGCCCCGCCCGCGGGCCTGCAGAATGCGCCCGACCATTTCGACCTTGTCGAGGGCGTGGGCGCGATAGGCGAACTGCTCGGTGGTGTCGTGGGTGGCCGAGCCCTGAACGCCCTCGGCCCGGATGTGCGTCGGCTGGTTCATGAACGTACGCGCCAGCGTGATGATCGGGTCCGGCATGGTCGCCGAGAACAGCATCGCCTGACGCTGGGCCGGGATCTGCTTGAGGATCCGCTCGATGTCGGGAAGGAAGCCCAGGTCGAGCATTTCGTCGGCCTCGTCGAGCACGAGCGTCGACAGCCCGCCGAGCTGCAGGTGCCCCTGCTGGGCGAGGTCGAGCAACCGCCCGGGGGTACCGACGACGACATCCGCGCCCTGCTGCAGCGACTCGATCTGCGGCTCGTAGGGGCGCCCGCCGTAGATCGCCACGACCGACAGCGGACGGCTGTTGCCGTCGTGTTCGGCAACCAGATACTTCGACGCGTTGGTCAGGTCGCCGTGGACCTGCAAACACAATTCGCGAGTCGGGACGACGATCAGCGCGCGCGGGATGCCGCTGAGGGGGCGTTCGGTGTCGGTGGTCATCCGGTGTAGCAGCGGCACCCCGAAGGCAAAGGTCTTGCCCATCCCGGTGCGGGCCTGACCGATGAGGTCGTCGCCGGCCAGCGCCAGCGGCAATGTCAGTTCCTGAATGGCGAAGGGTTGTTCGATGCCGGATTCGGAGAGCGCGCGCACGATTTCTTCGCGCACTCCGAGTTGGGCGAACGACGGACTGGTATGGGGGATTACTGGTGTCATACGGGGGAGACGAAGCCTTTCACTGTTATTCCTCGTGGCGTTCCAGCGCGCACGAGTTGTGAAGAGAACTCCGTCGGGCCCTGCGATGAGGAGGCGGACCGCTTGCGTGCACGCACATTGCGAGGTGTCTGCGGCAAGTACCAGCCGACGTGATCTGGATCGATCTCGGTCGACATTCGCGCCGACACCATCTGCCATGGTAGCTGGTAAGTTGGCCCGCCGGTTACCGCGCTCGTCTGGGGCCAGGCGGCGCTCTACAGTTGAACCATGACTTCGACGCCATCTGCGGCCGCTGGTCCTGCCCCCAGCGGGCCCGTCGCGGCGGGCGTGTCGACGGTGTCTCCCGAGCATCCGGGCATCAACGAGCTGTTCGCGCTGCTGGCATATGGCGAGGTCGCGGCGTTCTACCGGCTCACCGAGGAGGCGCGGATGGCGCCCAACCTGCGTGGCCGGATCAACATGGCCAGCATGGCGGCCGCCGAGATGAACCATTACGAGCTACTGCGTGATGCCCTGGAGCGCCGCGGAGTCGACGTGATTCCGGCGATGACCAAGTACGCGTCGGCGCTGGAGAACTACCACCGGTTGACCACTCCGAGCACCTGGCTAGAGGCCCTGGTCAAGACCTATGTGGGCGATGCGATGGCCGCTGATCTGTACCTCGAGACCATCGGCTCGATGCCCGAGGAAGCCGCCGGCGTGGTGCGTTCCGTTCTTGCCGAGACCAGTCACTCACAGTTCGTGCTGGCCGAGGTTCAGGCCGCGGTGACGGCCAGTGACCGCCAGCGCCACCGGTTGGCGCTGTGGTCGCGGCGGCTGCTTGGTGAAGCCATCACCCAGGCCCAATATGTGCTCGCCGACCATGACGAACTGGTCGATCTGGTGATGGCGGGAGGGGGGCTGTCGCATATGACGGACTTCTTCGACCGGCTCCAGCACACCCACAGCACCCGGATGCGCGATCTGGGGCTGGCCTGATCGGTTCGGCTACCGCGTGCAGTTGGTGATGATCGAGTTGTTGTTCTGCATGGCGATCAGCGCGCCGTTGGCGTCGGTGATGCTGCAGTTGAGTTTACCGGCGACGCTGGTCGCGGTGACCGAACTCAGCGTGACACCGGGATTGAGCACCACCGTCTTCGACCAGGGCAGCGCAACGTTGACGTCGGTCACCAGCGCACCCTGCTCGTCTGTGTAGATGACGGTCACCAAATCGATGAGCCGCCGGTCACCGGTGACCCGATAGGTGACGGTGCCGGGAGCGGCCGCCGGTGGCGGGGCCGCCTGGGGTGCAGGTAGCAGCGGCGGAACCGGTGCAGCGGTCGCGCTGGGTGTCGGAGTCACGGTGGTGACCGTTTCGGCCGGCATGGACGGCATTGCCGAGGGAGCCGGTACGCGGGGCGCCGGCGATGGAGTCGCTGCGGCGGTGGTGGTCGGCTCTGAGGACACCACCGTTGCAGAGACCGAACCGCTGTCGCCGCCGCCCAGGATCAGGCTCGCGATGATGACAGAGACGAAGAGAACCGCACCGGCCACACCAGCGATCCACATCCACCGACGATCGATCTCAGCCTCATCGATCTCGTAGTCGTCGGTGTCGTAGTCGTCGTAGTCGTCGTAATCCTCGACGTCGCCATTCTCGCGGTTGCCATTCTTGAGGTTGCGGTAGCCGTCTGCGCGGTATGTCGGGAGGGCGTCGGTGCTCAGGTCGGCGTACTCGTCAACGGCGCCACCACGGCCGTAGCGGCTGCCAATGCGCTCGGTCGGAGTCAGGGAATACGGTGATTGTGCGGTGTAAGGCCTGTTCATCCAGCTGTCCCAGTCGCTTCCGTTGGTTTGCTGGCCTGATGCTATCGAGGCGGAAGTGACGGGTGAGGTCAACGCGCCTGCCTCTCGGTCACGGTCGGGACTCGGTTCGGTCGCCCCGATGTTTCCGTGTTCGTGTTTCTGAGCTGGGGTGTGCGTCGTGGCGGCGGCGGTCGCGACTGTTCGCTGACCGCGAAGGTCCCGGCAGCGCCGCGCGGGCCCGGCGTCCACTAGCCTCCTGAAGAGAAGACAGCAGACGAACGGAAGGGTTCTCACCGTGGAGGTCAAGATCGGTGTCACCGATAGCCCGCGCGAACTGATCCTCAACAGCGCGCAGACGCCGGCCGAGGTGGAGAAGTTGGTCACCGACGCATTGGGCTCCGAGGCGGGCGTACTGAGCCTCACCGATGAGAAGGGTCGGCGGTTTCTCGTGCAGGCGGCGAAGCTCGCCTATGTCGAGATTGGTGCCGCCGACTCGCGCCGGGTCGGATTCGGCGTGGGTGCGGTGGGCGCCGAGGTGACCAAAAACGCTGGCTGACCAAAAACGCTGGCTGACCAATCCGCCGAAGTGGCAGCTATGCAGGGAAACTTCGAGTGACGCTCTGCCTAATTGCCATTTCGGCGAGCTCGGCGAGCGGGGGTCAGGACCTCGTCAAGGGCACATGCGACAGTCCGCCCCAGATGAACTGCACCGTGCCTTCGACGGCGTCGTCCTTGGCGATCGGGCGCTCGTTGTTGAGCCAGTAGCGTGCGGAGTCGACGCTGATGCTCACCAGACCCACCGCGATCATCCTGGCGCGATGGGGTTCCAGCCCGGAGTCGTGGCTGATCAGGTCGAACACCGCGTCGGTGCACGATTCGGTGGCGACCTTGACCTGCGCAGCCACCTGAGGCTCGGTCACGTAATCATTTTCGAAAATCAGCCGGTAACCCTGGCCGTCGTGCTCGATGAAGTCGAAGAACGCTTCCACAGCGGCGCGCACCCGCTGGCGGTTGTCGGTGGTGGTCCGCAGCGCCTGACGCACGCCCGAGACCAGGTTCTCGACATGCCGTTGCAGCACCGCGAGATAGAGCTCGACCTTTGATGAAAAGTGTTGGTAAAGAACGGGTTTACTGACACCAGCCCGTTCGGCGATCTCGTCCATGCCCGCGGCGTGGTACCCGCGATCGACGAAGACCTCGCTGGCGGCGATCAACAATTGTCCGCGGCGCTCGTCGCGGGGCAGCCGGTTGCCGCGCCGGGCCGCGGTCGCGGGTGGCCCGCTTCCGTTGGCCGGCTGCCCTCCCCGGCGCTGCGCCGTCCTGGCGAGATCGCTCATCAAAACCTCTGGATCTACAGCCGGTCTGACCGGCATGTTTTAGTCGTACCCGCAACGAGACTACTACCGTGGACCGGCCACACGCGTCAGGAGCGACGTCGGTTGTCCGCGGTGTGTGGTGGCGCGCCGAGAGTGCAAGTCCGTTGACCTGTGTCATCCTGTGTCGGTGACCTACGACCCGGGAAGTCGCGGGAGCGGTCGCGTTCCCGTGCTGCGCGATGAGTGGCGAGAGCCGCTTCGCGCGCAGCGTGATCCCTTGGCCGAGCAGTCGGGTCGGGTCCGATCAAATCGCGACGATCGCAAGCGCTGGCGCAAGCAGAGCTGGCTCGGGCGTTTCATCTCTACCTATGGATGGCGCGCCTATGCGCTGCCCTTGCTGCTGGCCCTCACCGTGGTGGTCCTCTACCAGACCATCACCGGTACCAGCGTGCCGCAGGTGGCCGACGATGAGGGGCCCGTGCAGGGGCCGCCGACGATCGGCGTCGCCAGCACCGCGATCGTGGGCGCGCCGCCGCGGGGCCTGACGGAGTTCGACGCCAACCTGCCCACCGGAATACTGCCTGACGGTGGGCCCTTCACCCCGGCCGGCGCCCGCACCTGGCACGTCGTGCCCGGGGTCGCACCGCAGGTCGGACAGGGCACCACCAAGGTGTTCACCTACACCGTGGAGGTCGAGGACGGCGTGGACACCACGACCTTCGGCGGTGACGAGGGCTTTGCGCGCATGGTCAGCGAGACGCTGGCCAACCCCAAGAGTTGGACCCACAATCCGCAATTCGCCTTTACCCGCGTGGATGCCGACTCAGGCGTGGAACCGGACTTCCGGGTATCGCTGAGTTCGCCGATGACGGTCCGGGAAGGCTGCGGCTACGACATCCCGCTCGAGGCGTCCTGCTACAACCCCGCTTTCGAGGGCCAGCCGCGGGTATTCATCAACGAGGCCCGCTGGGTGCGCGGCGCGGTGCCCTTCCAGGGCGACGTGGGCTCGTACCGGCAGTATCTGATCAACCACGAGGTGGGTCACGCCATCGGATACCAGCGTCACGAGCAGTGCGCCGGTAATGGTGAGCTGGCCCCGATCATGATGCAGCAAACGTTCTCGACCAGTAACGATGACGCGGCACGGTTCGATCCGGGGACGGTCACTGCCGACGGCAAGACCTGCCGGTTCAACCCCTGGCCGTATCCAATCGCCTGACGCCCATCCGGCGCGAGCGCGCGTGTCAGCACGCCGGCGCGCCGCAATCGCTGGCATTTCACGCGCGCTGGGCGTCCGCGAGTGCGCGGGAAGGCTCAGGGTACGGGAAGCCTCAGGCCCCCGTTGTTGTTGATCGCAGTACCCATGCACATGATGTGATGGTGTCCAAAGTCAACCAAGGAGAACTCGGTGTCGACACCGTTGCCGCCGCTGGTCGAGCCAGCGGCTGAACTTACCCGCGAAGAGGTGGCCCGCTACAGCCGTCACCTCATCATCCCCGACCTGGGCGTGGACGGGCAGAAGAGGTTGAAGAACGCCCGGGTGCTGGTGATCGGGGCGGGCGGCCTGGGGTCGCCCACGCTGCTCTACCTCGCTGCCGCCGGGGTGGGAACCATCGGGATCGTCGAGTTCGACGTGGTCGACGAGTCCAATCTGCACCGCCAGATCATCCACGGCCAGTCCGATATCGGTAGGTCCAAGGCGCAGAGCGCGCGCGATTCGATCCGGGAGGTCAATCCGCTCGTCGAGGTGCGGCTGCACGAACTGCGGCTGGAACCGCGAAATGCCGTCAACCTGTTCACCCAGTACGACCTCATCCTCGACGGCACCGACAACTTCGCCACCCGCTACCTGGTCAACGACGCGGCCGTGCTGCTGCACAAGCCGTACGTGTGGGGCTCGATCTACCGCTTCGACGGCCAGGTCAGCG
>JAGQTR010000321.1 GCA_020438915.1 Mycobacterium sp. | reverse complement strand
TGGAAGCAGGCGTTCTACGCCCGCGACCTGGCGGGCACCGTGGTCCTGGTCGGGGTGCCGACCCCTGACATGACCCTGGAGATACCACTGATCGACTTCTTCGCTCGCGGCGGGTCGCTGAAGTCCTCGTGGTATGGCGACTGCTTGCCGGAACGCGACTTTCCCACCCTGATCAGCCTTTATCTACAGGGCAGGTTCCCCCTGGAGAAGTTCGTCTCCGAACGCATCGGGCTCGACGATATCGAGGACGCGTTTCACAAGATGCACGCCGGCGAGGTACTGCGTTCGGTGGTGGTCCTGTGAACCGCAACCCGATCCAGCGCCTGGTGACCAGCGGGACGTTCGACCTCGACGGCGGCAGCTGGGACGTCGACAACAACATCTGGCTCGTCGGCGACGACAACGAAGTGGTGGTCTTCGACGCGGCACACACCGCCGAGCCGATCATCGAGGCTGTCGGTGGACGGCATGTCGTTGCGGTCGTGTGCACGCACGGCCACAACGACCACGTCACCGTCGCACCCCAACTGGGCGCGGCGCTGGACGCCCCGGTGCTGATGCATCCGGCCGATGACATGTTGTGGCGAATGACCCACCCCGACAGCGATTTCCGGTCGATAGCGGACGGCACCACACTGCGGGTCGCCGGCACCGAGCTGCGCGCGCTGCACACTCCAGGCCACTCCCCCGGGTCCGTGTGCTGGCACGCACCCGAGCTGACTGCGGTGTTCAGCGGCGACACGCTGTTTCAGGGTGGCCCCGGCGCCACCGGCCGCTCATTCTCCGACTTCCCCACCATCCTGGAGTCGATTTCGGGCCGTCTCGGAAAGCTGCCCACTGAAACAGTCGTCTACACCGGCCACGGCGATTCGACGACCATCGGTAACGAGATCGTGAACTACGACGACTGGGTAGCCCGGGGCCACTGAGCCCGGCCGCCCCGCGAGAGCGCGCGTTTGCACGCCGACGCGCCACACAATGCGTACAACTGCGCACGCTCGCGGCCTGATCAACGTCAAGGTCTGTCCTGAGCACTTCGGCGGCGCGACACCCGGGCGAGGACTACCGTTCGCAGTGACGGAATGTATCCAGACGTACTCGGAGGTCGCGATGCCTGAGTCGAGCATCGTCGTGCAGCCCGAGCCGATGGACAGTGGGTCCTACAGCGCTTCCACCCGGCTGCAGGCGGCGGGACTGCAGTCGGCCATCGCTGTCTTCGAGCAGGCCGCGGCGGCGGTACCGCTACCGGATCCGCCGCAGCCGATGGTGATCGCCGACTATGGCGCATCCAGCGGGCACAACTCACTACTGCCAGTCGGCGCCGCAATCGCCGTGCTGCGCAAGCGAACCCGTCCCGAGCACTCCGTACTGGTCGCACATACCGACATGCCCGACAACGACTTCACGGCACTGTTCCGAACCCTGCAGGAGGATCCGGACGCCTATCTACGGAAAGACCGGGCCACATTCGCTTCGGCGGTGGGCCGGTCCTTCTTTGCGCAGATCCTGCCCTCCAACAGTGTCAACCTCGGTTGGAGTTCCTGGGCGATCCAATGGTTGAGCCGTGTTCCCGCTGCCGTCGACGACCACCTCCAGGTGGCGTACTGCGCGGATGCATCGGTGCGCGCCGCCTTCGCCAAACAGGCCGCCCACGACTGGCATGAGTTCGTCGCCTTCCGCGGACGGGAACTGTCTCCCGGCGGCCGCCTGGTCGTGACGACGATGGCCATCGGCGACGACGGCGAGTTCGGCTACCGGCCGCTATTGGCGGCGATGATGGACGGGCTTGATGAATTGGTGACCGACGGGCTACTCACCGCCGAGGAAGTGTCCCGAATGTGCATTCCCACCATCGGGCGCCGAGAACGTGACTTCATCGCGCCGTTCGCGCCATCCGGACGCTTCGAGCGGCTCGAAATCGAACATCTCGAAGTGTTCGACGCCCAGGATCGGTTCTGGGCTCGCTACCAGGTTGACAGCGACCCAGTCGCTTACGGCACTCGGTGGGCCGGGTTCGCCCGCGCCTCGGCGTTTCCGGCACTGTTGACCGCGCTGCCCGGCGGGTCCGCAGATCCTCGGGCAGCCGAACTGTTCGACCGACTCGAAACCGGAGTCGCCCAGCGTCTAGGCGCAGCACCGGAGCAGATGCAGATCCCACTGGCACACGTCGTGCTGGCGAAGCAGCGCTGAGAACCCAGTCGTTCAGCGGATCGTCCCCACGCCTGGAATCAGCGGTAAATCGAGTGCGGTGATCCAGCCAGGCGACAGGTCGTTCACGGCGGGGACCGCGTTGAGGGCGCGCAACCCGGTGGCCAGGCACCCTGCGGCCGCCGCATCGCGTCCGGAACCGTCGGTGAACCGGAACGCGGTCTCCTGGAAGATGCTTGGGGTGCCTTCGATGTCGACTCGGTAGACATCGTTGTCATTGCCTGAAGGCCAGTCCGGCGCGGCGTCGCTGCCGACCCTGTTGACGTGTTCGAGCTGGATGCGAGTCTCACCGCGGTAGATCCCGTTGATGGTGAATCGAACAGCCGCGACGTTGCCCGGTTCGATGGTGCCCTTGGCGGTCTCGCGCGCATTGGGGGTCACCCACTTCTCCCAAGTCGTGGTGATGTCGTCGAGGACGATGCCGGCCGCATGCGCGATCATGGGAACTGTTGCACCCCAGGCGAATACCAAAATATCGGGATTCTGCAGCATCGGCCGGTACTCGGGGGGCCTACCGATGCCCATCTCGCGGTCGTAATCGCCCTCGTAGTTGGTGTAGTCCAGGATTTCCGATGCCCGGACCCGGCGCACCTCCGAGCACAGCCCCATCAAAGTCAGCGGAAAAAGGTCGTTGGCGAAGCCGGGGTCTATTCCGGTGGTGAAGCACGAGGACTCTCCCAACTCACATGCCACGGTCACCGGCGCTATCCAATTGGGTGGGTTGAGATGCATCGTCGGCCAGATCCAGGGCGTCATTGCGGTGGAACAAACGTCGATACCGGCGCGTAGGAAACGGGTGATCAGCTCGATGTTGGCCTCGGCGTGGGCCGCCGTCGGGCCATAGTGCACCAGCGCATCGGGCCGCAGGGCGATCAGCGCGTCGACATCGTCGGTCGCGGTCAGCCCGAGAGTCACGTCGAGCCCGCAGAGTTCGCCGACGTCACGGCCGACCTTGTCCGGATTACTGACCCCGACCCCGACCAACTCGAAATTGGGGTGCTTGACGATCTCGGCGATCACCATCCTGCCGACGAAGCCTGTACCCCAGATCACCACTCGTTTGACGTCAGCATCTTTGCGCACAGCCAACACCATAGGGCCGGCCGCCGGGACGGGAATGCTTCCGCCGAAAGTCGGAACAAGAGCTTTCGAGCATTGCAGCGCCGCGCCGCAACCTGGCTAGTTGGTTGTTGGTGGTGGGG
>JAGQTR010000320.1 GCA_020438915.1 Mycobacterium sp. | reverse complement strand
CGGATGACCTGCGGCGGTTCACCGCGGCCCGGCGCTCCTCCCGGGGGAGGGGGTGAAGCCGGCCCCGGAAACGGCGGCCGCTTATCGGTCACAGCAAGAATGTACGTGCTCAGCGGCCCGGATCGGCGCACCCGGTCAGTGATTCAGCGCAACCAACCCAGGTGGCCGGCCAACAGGGAGTATCCGACGAAGGCGACCGCGTCGATCAGCGTGTGCGCGACGATCAGTGGCCACAGCCTTCCGGTGCGCTGCCAGGCATACCCGAAGATCATGCCCATCGCCACGTTGCCCAGGCCCGCCCCGAAGCCCTGGTACAGGTGATAGGCCCCGCGCAGCAAGCTGGAAATCGCCAGGGCAAGCCACGGGTTGATCCGCAGCTGCTTCAACCGGGTGAGCAGAAACCCGACCACGATGACCTCTTCGGCCCATCCGTTTGCGAAGGCCAGCAGCAACAACGTCGGGATTCGCCACCAGGTGTCATACAGCTCGGCGGGTTCCACGGCAGCGTTCACACCGAGTACCCGCGCGATCTGATACAGCGCGAGGCCAGGAATGCCGATGAGGGCGGCGAGTCCGACTCCGCCAAGAACGTCTGGCCGCCAGCGGATGCGACCGAGGCCGATCCGTGCGGGGCCGAAACCACTGCGCCACAGCAGGTATACCGCCAACGATCCCCACGCCAGCAGTTGGATCACGGCAGCCAGGTTCAGCCCGAGGTCGATGAACCCGAATGGCGAGCGGCTGGGGTTCAGCGCCACCGTCTGGCCTGACAGGCCGAGCAGAACCCCTTCGATCAGGTGCAGCACCGCGGTGTATGCGCTCAGCGCGAACGACAACGCCAACACGATGGCGATCTCGATGCGCACTGCCCGCCGCTGCTCGTCGGTCAGGTCATCCTCAGGCGCGGTCACCGCAGCCACGCTAGCGGGACCGTGTCGCGGTGGTGCTGCTCAGGCGCCGCGGGCTCGCAGCCCGTTGAGGAACGGACACCCCATCAGCACCCGGATCGCCTGGTTCAGCCCGGTCACGTCGTCCACCGGTTTGGCGAATGGCAGCCGGACGTCGCGATCGCCGTCAGCGCCCTCGATTCGCAGCCGCACACCGTATCGGTCCAGGCCCAGGGGCCGCACGCGACCGCGGCGCAAGGACGCGGGAAGTCGGCTGGCCAGCCGCTCGACGACATCGCGATGGGCCGCCTCCAGGTGCTGCAGCCAGCAGGATTCCATGGCGCAGAACGGGTCTGGCCGTGCTCCCAGCAGAACCTGCGGTGCCACCGATTCCGCGCCGGTCGCATCCGCTGCCACCACCGAGTCGATCTCCAGACGCATGATCGCGTGACGGGGGTCCCGGACCTGGTCTTGGCCGGCGGCTGGGCCTTGGTCGGCGGCTTGGTCTTGGTGAACGGCTTGGTCTTGGTCAACGGCAGAGCGGTGGGGTTCGGTATTCACTTGCAGCAGAGCCGGGTTGGGATCGGAGCTGGCTACCAGGTCCAGCAGGTCGGGGATGTCGACCGCCGGGACGGCGCGCAGTCTGCCCCGAATCCAGACCAGCGAGCGCACCGGCTCGCGCAGCGGCAGGGGCGCATAGTCGGTCAGCTCGAGCATCGCCGGCAGGCCTGCGAGCCCGGCAGCCTCGACCATCGCCGCGGCGGCTCCGCGGTCGGGAACGGTGACTGCGAACGAGCCGTCGTCGAGCAGGTGATGCACAGGTGTGGGGGTGGGATCGGTGCCTTCGATGGCGAGCATCGCGCCCGTCCGCCGTGCGCACGCGCTACGGATCTGTTCTGCCGTCGTGGGGGCCGCAACCGGTGCGGAGAATGCCATCGCGCCACCTTCCAATAGTTAGGTGAGCCTTACTTAACTATCTCACCTCGATCTGCGCAAGCCCTCCGTGCAGCCCACCGGGATCGCCACTGAAAACCGATACGCTGGAGCGGTGCCCGGCATCGCCTATCTCGGCCCCGAAGGAACGTTTACCGAGGTCGCCCTGCGCGCCATCGTCGGGAACGGCTTGATACCACCGACCGGCTCCCCCACAGCCCCCGACCGCACGGCCGTCACCCCGATCGCCACGAACAGCATCGCCACCGCATTGGCTGCGGTCCGCGGCGGCAGTGCGGAGTTGGCCTGCGTGCCGATCGAGAACTCAATCGACGGATCGGTGCTGTCGACGCTGGACAATCTGGCCACCGGTACACCACTGCAGATCTTCGCCGAGCTGACACTCGATGTGTCCTTCACCATCGCCGTCCGGCCGGGGTCGGGCGCCTCGGATGTACACACCATCGCGGCGTTTCCCGTCGCCGCCGCTCAGGTCAGCCGCTGGCTGGCTGAGAATCTACCGAAAGCGCAACTGGTTCCGGCGAATTCGAACGCCGCCGCCGCTCAAGACGTCGCTGCCGGCACCGTGGACGCGGCAGTGAGCACCGCGTTGGCCACCCAACGGCACGAACTTGAGTCGCTGGCGGACGGGGTCGTCGACGAACCCAATGCCCGCACCCGGTTCGTGCTCGTCGGCCCTCCGGCACCGCCGCCGAAACGCACCGGAGCCGACCGGACATCGGTGGTGCTGCGGTTGGACAATGTGCCGGGCGCGCTGGTCTCGGCCATGACCGAGTTGGCCATTCGCGACATCGATCTGACCCGCATCGAGTCCAGACCGACCCGTACCGAGCTGGGCACCTACGTGTTCTTCCTTGAGTTTGTCGGGCATATCGACGACGACTCGGTAGCAGAGGCGCTGCGTGCACTGCACCGACGCTGCGCCGATGTGCGCTACCTGGGCTCGTGGCCGACCGGCGACGCCGGAGGTGCGCCGCCGCCGCCGCTGGACGAGGCCCAGGCCTGGCTGGAGCGACTACGCGAAGGCCGGCCGTGAGTGGCCGGCTGGTGCTGCTGCGGCACGGGCAAACGCAGGGCAACGTCGAACGCCGCCTCGACACTCGCCCCCCGGGCGCCGAGCTGACCGATCTTGGTCGCGATCAGGCTCGGATGTTTGCCCGCTCACTGCCGAGACCGCCGGGATTGATCGTGCATTCGATCGCCACCCGTGCGGTGCAGACCGCCCTGGAGATACATGGAGCGATACATGGCGCGATCGATGGGGCGGTCAGCTCTTCTGCCGCAAGCGGTGGCGCCGGTGTAGAGGCGTTCGAGGGCATTCACGAGGTCCAGGTCGGTGACCTGGAGAACCGCAGCGATGAGGCCGCGCACAACGATTTCAACACGATCTACCGGCGCTGGCACGACGGGGAGCACGGCCTCGCGCTACCCGGCGGCGAGACCGCGCATCACGTGCTGGACCGCTACCTGCCGGTGCTCGATCAGCTTCGGATGCGTTACCTGGACGACGACGGCTTCGATGGCGACGTCGTCGTCGTCAGCCACGGCGCAGCGATCCGGCTCGTCTCGGCTGTGCTGGCCGGCGTCGACGGTCGCTTCGCCATCGATCACCACCTGGCGAACGCCGAATCGGTGGTGCTGGCGCCGGTCACCGAGGGCCGCTGGAGCTGTGTGCAGTGGGGCGGCCTCAGACCACCGTTCACGAACGCACCCGCGGTGACACGCGTGCCCGGTACCGAGCGCTCAGCCAACCCGATGGGCTGACAGAGTGTCGGCTGCGGCCGGGTCGCAGGCACAGCCCACTGCGGCGCAGTCGATGTGCACCGTGTGTTCCCCGTCGGCGGTGACGCACTCGTCCTCGGTGCATTCCCAACGCCGGTAGGCGTGGTGGATGAGCGCACCGTGGCAGTGTTGCAAACCGGACCGGCAGGCGCGGCATTCACTGGTCATGACCCGTTCATAGCATCGCCCACCGACAGCGCGGGGTTGCCGCGCCTGGAGTCGGTCAGGCCCAGCCCAGCTCGTGCAGCCGGTCGTCGTCGAT
>JAGQTR010000319.1 GCA_020438915.1 Mycobacterium sp. | reverse complement strand
CGGCGGCGCCCTGCGAGTAGCCGCCCAGCACGATCTTGCTTTCCGGGCAGGTGGCGGCGAGGGTCTGAATGCGCTTGCTCGCGTCGTTGGCTCCCGCAGCTACCTGAGTGAAATCCCAGGAGGCCGGGTATTTCACCGCATAGGTGCCGATCGATTGATCCTTCACCATCGGCCTCAGGGTGTCGACCAGTGCTTTGCCGACCTTGCCGAGGCCGGCAGCCTCGTCGGTGCCTCGGGCGAAGACGATTTCGATATCACTACATCTTGGGGCGGCAGCAGCCGCGGGTGTGCCCAGGCCGGTCCCAGCTGTGAGGGCGGCCAGCATCGCCGCAGCGCCGATCGCAGCGCAGAACCGCCTCACAGCAGCGGGAATAGTCAAATACCCGGGCCGGGCGGTGGTGCTGATGGCCACTGTCCCTCCTTGACCTGGGTCTCGCGGTCCTATGTTTGGCCGGAGTCTCCCAGCGCAAACCTGGTCCTCCGCACGTCTGTGTAACAATTTACCCAATTATCACTGTAGTCACTCATGTAACAAAACTCAGCTGAGTAGCCTCGCGGCCGAGCTGGCCGCGGCAGCACGGAAACGACCCCGAGCGCGTACGCGGTGGTCACGGCGGGCGATGGCCGCGACCACCTTCCGGCGACATCGCCGCCCGCGAACGATTCGACCCGCCACTAACCCGCACAAGGCGCCGGCAAGGAATACTCGCTGCGCGCGCCGCTTCTTCTGGGCCAAGGTAGTTCGGGTCCACTTATTTTGAGCCAACGTAGCCGCGAGGAATCCGGACAGCCCAGCGACGACGGCGACCGCCAAAAGCAGCGACGTCAGCTGGGTGATTCCGAGCACACCTATTTCGAAACCTCCGGGCGCGTCGTCGAAGTCGTCGGGTTCGCCCAATCCAACCACCGTGCTTGCCGAATCTGCCTGGACCATCACTGCTCGTGACCAAGACGAGCAGGAATCGTTAGGGCAACGGCCGGTCGGCCTGGCAGATGATGACCAATGCCGGTAGACGCTGCAGCAGGAACCGCCTAGCGTCGAGACCACGACACGAACCATGCCTCGACCACCACGTCGAAGGGAATGACATGTCCATGAAATCAACGCCTTCCGGGATCGTCGTGGGGGTGGACGGGTCATCACCGTCCAACGCGGCCGTCACCTGGGCGGCTCACGCGGCGGCGTTGCGGCGCGCGCCGCTGACACTCGTCCATGCCCTGACCGACCCGAACGCCGGAACCTGGCTCGATGTGCCGGTGCCTGCTGACTATTGGGTTGAGCGACGCGCGAGGGCAACCGAGCTGCTCGAGGATGCCGAACGCATCGCCCGTCAGGCGCTGCCAGTTCCAACGGCTATCAGAATTGAACAAGAGCTCGCTTCCGAAGGGCCGCTGTCGCGGATGGTGCAGTGGTCGAAAGACGCAGAGATGGTGGTGGTCGGATGCCGGGGTCGGGGCGGCTTGCAACGGCTGTTGCTGGGCTCCGTGAGTTCCGGTCTCGTCCATCGTGCTCACTGCCCCGTCGCCGTCATTCGCGACACGGGTGGGCGTCCGGATCGGTCCGCGGCCGCACCGATCGTCGTCGGTATCGACGGTTCTCCGGCGTCGGAATACGCCGTCGAGATCGCATTCGGTGAGGCATCGCGCCGGCAGGTGGACCTCATCGCCCTTCATACCTGGCTCACGAGCACCGACGATTTCATCGGCACCGGTTGGCCGAACGTTCGTGAACGGGCCGACGAGATACTCGCCGAACGGCTGGCCGGCTGGCAGGAGCGCTATCCGGACGTCGTCGTACGCCGTGTCGTCAAGATGGACAACCCCGTGCACCAACTCATCGAGCTTTCCGAGTCCGCCCAGCTACTCGTGGTCGGCAGTCACGGCCGCGGGAGCATCGCCGGACTGATCCTCGGTTCGGTCAGTTCGGCGGTCGTTCACGGGGTGGAGATCCCGGTGATTGTTGCCCGACAGCCTGACCAGTGCTGAGGACCGCTGTCACCGCGCCGGGTGGCGGCGAGGTTGGTCCAGCTTGGAGATGAACACCGCTGCCTGCGTGCGGCGTTCCATTCCGAGCTTCGCCAGCAGCCTGGACACATAATTCTTCACGGTCTTCTCGGCGAGAAACATGCGGGCCGCGATCTGCTTGTTCGTCAGGCCCTCGCCGAGGAGATCCAGCAGCACCCGTTCCTGATCGCTGAGTCCAGAGAGCGGATCGGAATGGTCGGCGTCGTAGCGCAGCTTGGCCATCAGCGCCGCAGCCGCTCGGTTGTCGAGCAGCGACCGTCCGGCGCCGACGTCCTTGATGGCGGCGGCCAGTTCCATGCCTTTAATGTCCTTGATCACGTAACCGCTGGCTCCAGCCAGGATGGCGTCGAGCATCGCTTCGTCAGAGGTGAATGAGGTGAGCATCAGGCAACGCAGATTGGGCAGCAGGGATAACAGATCTCGACACAGTTCGATTCCGTTGCCATCGGGCAGGCGGACGTCGAGAACTGCGACGTCGGGCTGCAGAGCCGGAATTCGCGCCATCGCCTGAGCGACCGACCCCGCCTCGCCGATCACTTCGAGCTCGTCGTCCGCGCTGAGCAGGCCAACCAATCCCCGACGAACCACTTCATGGTCATCGACGAGAAAGACTTTCACCACGAGATCGCCTTCCCTAGACGTGTACCAGTACTCACAGTACGTTCTGGGATGTCACTTTCTCGCGGGACGGGCCGAAGGCCCTTAGTTGGTGGTTTCGGGCCGAACGTCGAAGACTTCGTCGACCGGGCGGCGCGGCGTGGGGGGCGGTGTGTCGGCAGGGAGCGGGACCAGCCCTACCCGAATCAGCACTTGGGGCCACTTGCCCCCGCTAAGTTTGGAAACAACGGCGCGGCTTGCGGGAAACTCCATGAGATGAGTGACCGTGCACGTCGCGAAGCCAGCCATGGTGGCGTCGAGAAGAACGGCGGACAGCGCTTCTCCACAACGCAACACACTGCCGGGTGAGTCGTCGAATGTGGACAGCACCAGAATTTTGGACCGATCCTCGTCGAGCTCGGGGCGTCGGTGCGAGTCCTCGGTAGCAGGAAAGCTGCGCCCAACGTCGACCCGATCGCCTTCGGCTGCGGATATCAACGAGCTCTGCGGAATACCGTCGGAAGCTGCCAAACCTGCAGTCCACCAGTAAATTTCCTCGTGATATGAGGCGTCGTAGAGGCGTAACGACTCGGTGAGGTCAGAAGCTGCGGCCAGGTCCGGCCGATGCTCGTCGGCGATCACGTCAAGCCGCACTGATTCGGTATCCAGCGATGCCGACAACTCCGCCTCGAACCGAGCCCAACCCGGTGGTGCGGCGAACGGCAGCCGGTCGGTACGACGCAGTTGGATTGCCTCAGCGCGGCGGTGTTGGCCATCGGTGACAAAGCTGGTCGGAGTGAAATCGATGGAAGCCAGGTGCCGAAGGTCATTCGGTCCAAGGGCAGGGTCAATGGTCCTCACCGAGGGGGCCAAGTGCTCTGGCGCCCTGGATGCCGGTGGCCGACCATTGAGGGCATGGACGGCACTTCGGCGCGCCCTCAGCAGCAACCGTCGGCGGCATCCTCGGGCGACATGGCCGCCCAGGTGCGGGAGACGCACACCGGCATCGTCGTTCTGCTCGGTGATCGGGCATTCAAGGCCAAGAAGCCGGTGGTTACCGACTTTCTGGATTTCAGCACCGTGGCTGATCGGGAGCGCGCGTGCCAGCATGAGGTTGCCCTGAACAAGCGGCTCGCTCCGGACAGCTATCTCGGTGTGGCTCATTTTTGCGACCTGAAGGGCGGTCCGGGGGAACCTGTGATCGTGATGCGGCGCCACGCGGATGCCACCCGGCTGAGATCCCTGGTCAGCAGCGGTGAGCCGGTCCACGAACAGCTGCTCGCCATTGCGCGTGTGCTGGCTGGATTCCATGCGACCGCAGAGCGAGGACGGACTATCGACGCCCAGGGCACCGTGGCGGCGGTCTGGGCGCGGTGGCAGCAGAACCTTGATGAACTGGCGAAGTACGCCGACGTGGTGACCGGCGATTCGCTGCGGGAAGTGACCCGACTGGCCGCGCAGTTCGTCGCCGGCCGCGAGCCGCTGTTCACCCAACGCATCCACGAACATCGCATCCTTGACGGGCACGCGGACCTACTGGCCGACGACATCTTCTGTCTGCCCGACGGGCCGCAACTACTGGACTGCCTGGAGTTCGACGACGAGCTTCGGTATGTCGACGGCATCGACGACGCCGCGTTTCTCGCGATGGACCTGGAGTTTCTGGGTCGGCGAGACCTGGCCGACTACTTCGTCGAGCAGTACGCCAGCTGCGCCGATGATTCCGCACCCCGTGCGTTGGTGGACTTCTACATCGCCTACCGCGCCGTGGTACGCGCGAAAGTGGACTGCGTTCGTGTCGCACAAGGCCACCGCGAAGCGGCCGATGCCGCCCGTCGACACCTTGGTCTTGCTCTTGAGCATCTGCGGGTGGGTACGGTCAGGCTCATCATCGTCGGGGGTGGACCGGGTACCGGAAAAACCACCGTCGCAACAGCGTTGGGTGAACAGCTGCGAGCCCGAGTCATCTCGACCGACGCCGTGCGTCGACAGCTCCAGGCCGATGGAGTGGTGTCCGGCGCCGCCGGGAGCCTCGACGCTGGGCTGTACTCACCGACGAATGTCGCTGTTGTTTATGACGAAGTGCTAAGACGGGCGGAAGACCGGTTGAGACAGGGACACTCGGTGGTTCTGGACGGCACTTGGCGAGATCCGCGGCAGCGCGATCGTGCCTACCACCTCCGTCGGACGGCGTCGGTGCCCATCGTCGAATTCAACTGCACCATTCCGCTTGCCGAGGCTTCGGCCAGGATCGAACAGAGACCGCGCTCGCATTCGGACGCAACACCGGACATCGCCGCCGCTTTGTCCGGTGGCGGTGGGCGAGACGCCCATACCCTCGATACCTCTGTGCCCCTGGAAGATTCGGTAGCGCAGGCGCGCCAGATATGCGCTCGGACCCTTTTCGGCTAGTGCGCTCGCACCCGCGTGCCGGCCGCGCCGGTGACGATATCGGTGATGTCGGCGAGCGATCCGATCACGGCTTCGTTTCCGGTCTCGCGCGTGAAGTCGCACGCAGCTTCAACTTTGGGACCCATCGACCCCGCGGGTAGATCGAGGCCGGCCAGCTCTGCCGCGGTCACCCGACCCAGGCGTACTGGGTTAGAGGTACCCCAGCCGGCGTAAACACCGTCGACATCGGTGGCGATGACCAGCAGGTCGGCGTGGAGTTGCTCGGCCAGCAGCGCCGACGCGAGGTCCTTGTCGATGACCGCCTCAACGCCCTGCAGGTCGCCGTGCTCGTCGTACAGCGTGGGAATACCGCCTCCGCCGCCGCAGATCACGATGACCCCGTGCTCGACCAGTGTTCGGATCGGTCGAATTTCGAAGATCCGTTTAGGCTTTGGGCTGGCCACCACGCGCCGGAACATGTCGCCGTCGGCCGCGATGGTCCAGC
The DNA here is from genome assembly GCA_020438915.1 of Mycobacterium sp. Lineage (GTDB taxonomy): Bacteria > Actinomycetota > Actinomycetes > Mycobacteriales > Mycobacteriaceae > Mycobacterium. The sequence goes on along the minus strand of JAGQTR010000319.1, from coordinate 6,693 downwards.
CGCTCACCGCTTTCAGTCGCTCCGCGGTTTCCCGGTCGTAGACCGGACCGATTGGCTTCGTGGGGTGCTCGAAGGCGGGGTCGTCGCGGTCGACCTCGATCATCGTCAACAGAGTCGCCAGCTGCTGGTCGTCGGGCAGCAGATTGCCCAGCTCCTGCTCGATGACATATCCGATCATCGCCTCGGTCTGGGCTCCGAGTACGTCGAGTGGATACGGAGCAACGTCCTGGAAAGCCGCCGACTGCAGCGCCAGCAACCCCACCTGGGGCCCGTTGCCGTGCGCGATGACAATCTCGTTACCGGGGACGATCGCGGCGATGCGCTCGGCGGCGACCCGGATGTTCGCCCGCTGATTGTCCGCGGTCATGGGTTGTCCGCGCTGCAGCAGCGCGTTCCCGCCGAGCGCTATCACGATCCTCATGGCGCAGTTCTCAACTCACCGCCGTCTTGCCCGCGAGGCTGCCGCGGGTGTTCCCGAAGTGCCTGGCGCGCTTGAGGTCCCGGGCCAGGTCGAGCAGGTAGTGCAGATCCCGATCGGTATGGTGGACCAAGCTGAGCAGCCTGCGGTTTCGGTTATCGAACGCCGGTACCAGGGCATGCTCGCGGAAGGGTGAAAGTCCCATCCTGGCGGCTGTACTAGGACGAAGCGACTTTCGCGACGGTGAGCAGTATCGCCGAGTTTTCGAGGGCTTCGAGCGAGTGTCGCGCATTCGGCACGATGATGAGGTCTCCGCTGGAACCCTCCCAGCTGTCCTGCCCCGCGATCAGCCGAACGCGTCCCTGAAGTACGTGCACCGTCGCTTCGCCGGGGTTCTCGTGGTCGGCGAGTTTCTGACCCGCCGTCAACGCAACCAGGGTTTGCCGCAGCACGTGTTCGTGACCCCCGTACACCGTGTGGGCACTGCGCTGGCTGGAGGCGCGTTCAGCACCTGCCAAGTGCTCGCGAGTCAGTGCAGTCAACGAGACCTTGTTCATGGAACCTCCTTCGTCGGAGCTAACACGTTAGTCGCCCCCAAAGGGGACCAAATGCCCTGGCCCTTCGCCGACGACGGAGGAAGATGGTTTTGGCGGCACGGCCGCAGGCACAGGCGCTCGATGACCGAGGATCGATGAGGGAGGCGACCATCGCCACGAATGCAGACATCGAGACGGTGATGCGGCGCTACCACTACGACGGAACGCGCCTGATCGACATCCTGTGGGACGTCCAGCGGGTATTCGGCCACATTCCCGATGAACACTTACCGCAGATGGCGGCCGCATTGCACCGATCTGCTCCCGATATCGTCGAGACGGCGTCGTTCTATCACTTCTTTCAAACCAAGCCCTCGGGCCGCCACCGCATCTATCTGAGCAACACGGTGATCGCCAAGATGAACGGGTACGGGGCGGTGCGCGACGCGCTTGAACGCCAGTCCGGAGTCCGCTTCGCGGAGTCCGGCGAAGGGGGGATGTTCAGCCTGTTCGACACGCCGTGCATCGGCCTCAGCGATCAGGAACCGGCGATGTTGCTCGACGACGTGGTGTTCACCCGACTGACGCCCGACCGGGTCGCGGAGATCATTGCCCAGCTGAAGGCCGGGAGATCTGCCGCCGACATCGTCAATCCGGCTGGGCTCCCCGAGGATGGCATCGCCTATGTCAACAACATGGTGGAGTCCAGCGTCCGCACTCGGGGGCCGGTGTTCTTTTGCGACGAGGTCGATCACCAGGCGTCGCTCAAACGCTGCCTCGCGGGCACACCGGAACAGGCGATCGCCACGATCTCGGATTCCGGACTGCGCGGATTCGGCGGCGCAGGTTTTCACACCGGGCTCAAGTGGCGTTTGGGTCGGGCGGCACCCGGGGATGAGAAGTATGTCATCTGCAACGCCGACGAGGGGGAGCCCGGCACTTTCAAGGATCGCGCTCTGCTGACCAGTTCACCCAAGGATGTCTTCCTGGGAATGGTGATCGCGGCGTACGCGATCGGCAGCAGGCACGGAATCGTCTATCTGCGAGCAGAGTATGCCTACCTCAGGCGCTATCTGGAGCGTCAGCTGCACGAGCTCCGGGAGGACGGATTGCTCGGAAGCAATATCGGTGGCCTGCGCGGATTCGACTTCGACATCCGCATTCAGATGGGGGCGGGCTCGTATGTCTGTGGCGAGGAGTCCGCGCTGATCGAGTCCTGTGAGGGTAAGCGGGGCACGCCACGGTTGAAACCGCCGTATCCGATTCAGCAGGGCTACCTCGGTAAACCCACCTGCGTGAACAACGTCGAAACCTTCGCTGCCGCAAGCCGGGTAATCGCCGAAGGTGCCGAATGGTTCACCGGCATGGGGACCGCGGATTCGTCGGGGACTCGTCTGCTGAGCGTGGCCGGGGATTGCGGCCGGCCGGGAGTCTACGAGGTGCAGTGGGGCATCACGCTCGACGACGTACTGGCGATGGTCGACGCGCCGGACGCCCGCGCTGTTCAGATCAGCGGGCCGTCCGGGGAATGCCTGTCGGTGCGGGTGGACGGCCGACGTCGGATCGCCTACGAGGACATTCCGTGCAATGGGTCGGTCACCGTCTTCGACAGCACCCGTGACCTACTCGACTGCGTCAAGGACTACACGAAATTCTTCGTCGACGAATCCTGCGGTATTTGTGTGCCCTGTCGGGCGGGCACCGTCGACCTTCACGACAAGGTGGAACGCATCCTCGCAGGCAATGGGGTCCAGAATGATCTGGCGGACGCGGCAAGCTGGGGGGCGCTGGTGCGGACCACCAGCCGGTGTGGCCTCGGGGCTACCGCGGCCAATCCACTGCTGACGACCATGGTGAAGTTTCCCGAGATCTATCGGGACAGGCTGCACACCCAGGACGACACCCTGCTGCCCTCGTTCGACGTGGACTCAGCCCTCGCTGAATACGGCACGGCGGTCAAGGAGTTGGAGACGGACGGGGCGACATGAGCATCCAGATCGAAATCGACGGTAATCCGGTGTCGACCGAGGAAGGCCGCACCCTGGTCGACGTTGCCGCGGACGCCGGTGTGTACATCCCGACGCTGTGCTACCTCAAAGACAAGCCGCCCCTAGGCACCTGCCGGGTGTGCTCGGTGAAAGTGAACGGCGCGGTGGTCGCAGCCTGTACGGTGCGCGTCGTCGCGGGGATGACCGTCGAGGTCAACGAACCGGAGACAGCAGATTACCGAAAGGCTATGGTAGAGCTACTGTTCTCCGAAGGTAACCACAACTGCCCGAGCTGTGAGAAGAGCGGACGCTGCACGCTGCAGGCGGTCGGCTACGAGGTGGACATGCTCGTCTCCCGTTTCCCGTACCGGTTCCCGACCCGGGAACGCGAACACGACTCCGAACGGATATGGCTGGAACGGGATCGCTGCATCTTCTGCCAGCGTTGTGTGGAGTTCGTCCGTGACGAAACCACCGGTGAGAAAATCTTCAGCATCAGCCACCGCGGCACCGAGTCGCGCATCGACGTCGATGCCGAGCGTGCGGACGCCATGCCGATCGAACAGGTCCGCTATGCCGTCGAGATCTGCCCCGTCGGGGCCATCCTCGAGAAGGGCGTCGGCTTCGATGTTCCCATCGGCCGGCGCAAGTACGAGATCGAGTCGGTGCGCGAACGTGCCCTGGGCACCACAGATGAGGTGGGTGCACCGTGACCGACGAAATAAGATCGGATGAACTGCCCACAACGCCAACAGATCCCGCGCTTGCCGCAGCCGACGATGACAAGATCAAGGTGGCGATGATCAGCCTGTGCGGCTGCTGGGGATGCACGTTGTCATTCCTCGACATCGACGAGCGGATTCTGCCGCTCTTGGGCAAGATCACCATCAATCGCTCCTCGCTCACCGACATCAAGAGGATCACCGAAAGATGTGCGATCGGTTTCATCGAAGGTGGTGTGGCCAATGAGGACAACATCGAAACGCTGCGGCATTTTCGCGATAACTGTGACGTACTGATCTCCGTCGGAGCCTGCGCCGTCTGGGGCGGCGTGCCGGCGCTGCGCAATTTCTTCGATGTGAAGGACTGTCTGGACGAGGCATACGTCAATTCGCCCACCGCTGTTGCCGGAGCCGAACCCGTCATCCCCGCCCATCCGGATATCCCGATACTGACCACCAAGGTCTATCCATGCCACGAAGTGGTGAAAATGGACTACTTCATCCCCGGGTGTCCACCCGCCGCGGACGTCATCTTCACCGTGCTCGACGATCTGATACACGGTCGACCGTTTGAGCTGCCCACCTCGCACATCCACTACGACTGATCCCGGAGGCGTTGCGTGAGCAGAAAGATCGTCATCGATCCTGTCACCCGAATCGAGGGCCACGGCAAGGTGACCGTGCACCTCGACGACGACGGCAACGTCGTCGACGCAAGACTGCACGTCGTCGAGTTCCGCGGCTACGAGAAGTTCATTCAGGGTCATCCCTACTGGGAAGCGCCGATGTTGATGCAACGCATTTGCGGCATCTGCTTCGTCAGCCACCATCTCGGCGGTGCCAAGGCGCTCGACGACATCATCGGTGTCGGCACCCACTCGGTAGTGCCGCTGACAGTCACGGCAGAGAAGATTCGCCGTCTCGGCCACTATGCGCAGATGCTGCAGTCGCATGTAACCGCATATTTCTACCTCGTTGTCCCCGAAATGATGCTGGGCATGGATGCCGCCCCCGAGCAGCGCAACCTGCTGGGACTCATCGAGGCCGACCCGGCGTTGATGCGCAGAGTCATCATGCTGCGCAAGTGGGGCCAAGAGGTCATCAAGACGGTCTTCGGCAAGAGGATGCACGGCATCAGCGCGGTGCCCGGGGGCGTGGACAAAAGTATCAGCGTCGCCGAGCGCGATCGTCTGCTCCACGGCGAAGTGGGTTTGCCCTCTATCGAGGAAGTCATCGACTTCGCGCAGGACGGACTTCGGCTGTTCCACGACTTCCACGCCAAAAATCGAAGCGAGGTGGACGGATTCGCCAACGTTCCCATCCTGAGCATGTCGTTGGTCGACACCGAGGGCAACGTGGACTACTACCACGGACTGCTGCGAATCGTGGACCAGAGCAAGCGGGTCGTCCGTGAATTCGATTATCACGATTACCTCGGCCACTTCTCCGAAGCCGTCGAACCGTGGAGCTACATGAAGTTTCCCTTCCTGAAGGATCTCGGCAGAGAGCAGGGCTCGGTCCGGGTGGGTCCGCTGGCCCGGATGAACGTCACGAACTCACTGTCGACACCTCGGGCACAGGAGGAACTGGAGCGCTTCCATGCATACACCGATGGCGCACCCAACAACATGACGTTGCATACCAACTGGGCCCGGGCCATCGAAGTCCTCCATGCGGCGGAGCTGATCGAAGAGCTGCTGCGCGATCCTGATCTGCAGAAGCAGGATCTGGTGGTAACGCCGGCGCCCGGCGGGTGGGTAGGTGAGGGTGTCGGGGTTGTCGAAGCCCCGCGCGGCACGCTGCTGCATCACTACCGGGCGGGACCGGAGGGTGAGATCACCTTTGCCAATCTCATCGTGGCCACCACGCAGAACAACCAGGTGCTCAACCGGACGGTGCGCGCCGTGGCCGAGGACTACCTGGTGGGCCGCGGCGAAATCACCGAAGCGATGATGAACGCCATCGAGGTTGGAATCCGAGCGTTCGATCCGTGCCTGAGTTGCGCGACCCACGCATTCGGCCAGATGCCGCTCATCGTGACCGTCCAGGACTCCGCGGGAAATGTGGTCAGTGAACGTATCCGTTGACAGGGCGCCGGTGACCCTCACCGAATATGACGACACCTCCTGCCTGGTCTATGGGATCGGTAACGTCGGTCGCCAGGATGACGGCCTGGGCTGGGCATTCATCGATTGGCTGGAGGCACAGGGGCATTGCCCTAATGCGCAGCTGCACCGCAACTACCAGTTACTGCTCGAGGACGCCGACCTGATCAGCACCAAAGAACGTGTGTTGTTCATCGATGCCACCAAAGACGCTGCGGTGATGTCATTTTCGTTGGCACGCGCGGCGCCGAAGATGGACTTCACCTTCACCTCGCACGCAATCTCGATCCCGGCCATCATGGCGACCTGTCAGCAGTGCTTCGGACGGGTGCCCGAAGTGCATGTCCTCGCAATACGGGGATTCGAGTTCGAACTCGAGATGGGGTTGACGCCGGCGGCGCAGCGCAACCTGGATGACGCGACGGCGTATCTTTCGCTACCGGAACCCTCGTGATCGCGGCAGGCCCGCGAATCCCTGCCGAGGTCACCAGGGACCGTATGCAGCGCGGTTGGCCCGCCGGAGAGCGCTGACATAGTCCTGACGTTCCTGTGCGGCCTCATCGGTTCCGATCGGGACGGCGAGCAGACCGCGGAACTCGTGGATCTCGTCGTATCCCTTGCGTGTCATCCATTCCTCCAGCCCGTCGAGCAGGACCCTGGCGTAGTCCGGGCCGTGGCGCAGCAGCGCTGAGGCGGTCATCACCACGTCCGCCCCGGCGAGCAGGTACTTGACCACTTCGGTGGATCCCTCGACTCCCGTCGTTGCGGCCAGCGACGCCCTAATCCGTCCGTGCAGCAGCGTCATCCACGTCAACGGCAGCCGGGATTCAGCCGCGCGCGACAACGACGTGCCGGGTGAAACGGCCAGGGTCTCGACATCGATGTCGGGCTGAAGAAATCGGTTGAACAGCACCAGTCCGTTGG
>JAGQTR010000016.1 GCA_020438915.1 Mycobacterium sp. | reverse complement strand
GGTGGGTGACCAGCACCATCGCCGGGGAATCCGGGTCCGCGGCCAGATCGCCGAGTCGTGCGACGAGCTCCTCGCGGCCACCGAGATCGAGTCCGGCCGCGGGCTCGTCGAGTAGCAGCAGTTCCGGGTCGGTCATCAGCGAGCGCGCGATGAGTACCCGTTTTCGCTCACCTTCGGACAGCGTCCCGTAGACACGCTCGGCGAGGTGCTCGGCCCCGACGCTTTCGAGCATGTCGAGAGCCTGGTTGTAGTCCATTTCGTCGTAGCGCTCGCGCCAGCGGCCGAGCACGGCGTAGCCCGCCGACACGACCAGATCCCGAACGACCTCGTCGTCAGGTATTCGCTGCGCCAGCGCGGAACTGCTCAGCCCGACGCGTGCCCGCAGTTCAGCCATGTCGACACGGCCAAGGCGCTCACCGAGCACGTACGCCGTCCCCGATGACGGGTGCTCCATCGCCGCCGCGATGCGCAGCAGCGACGTTTTGCCCGCACCGTTGGGCCCGATGACGACCCATCGCTCGTCGAGTTCCACCGACCAGGTGATGGGTCCGACCAGGGTTTGGCCCCCTCGCCGCAGAGTCAGCTTGGCGAAGTCGATCAGCAGGTCGGGGTCGGCGGGTTCTACCTCTTCATCGGAGCTGTCGGCTGGCACCCGCCCATCGTAGTCAGGTGACTTCGGCGATAATCGGCAACACATGAGCGCGCTGAATCCATTCCGAACTGGTTCCCGCCGGGCGGCTGCCACACTGGCGATTCTGCTGACGATCGGTGCGGGCAGTGGTTGCCGAGACGACCGAGTGACCACCGGCCGTGAGCCGAATCGTTCCGCTGGTGACTCCGACCGCAGCCAAGGGGTGCTCGACGGCCATATCGACAATGATGAGCCGGGCTGCGCGGCGTCGGTGGGAATCCAGGGTGATGTCGTATGGACCGGTGTTCGCGGTATCGCCAACCTGACCACCGGTACCCCAATCGGACCCCAGACGGTGTTCGATATCGCTTCGGTGTCCAAACAATTCACCGCTACTGCAATCCTGCTGCTGGCTCAGGAAGGAAAACTCGCGCTTGACAACCCGCTATCTGACTACGTGGCCGGGTTGCCGCCATGGGCTGCCACGGTCACCGTCGGGCAGCTGATTCACCAGACCAGTGGTATCCCTGATTACGGCGAATTGCTTGCGGCCGCAGGATATGAGGACCATGACCGCACGACGCAGAGCCAAGCTCTTCAGGAGTTGGCCGCTGTGCCGAGGCTGGAATTTACGCCCGGGAGTCGATTCGAATACTCCAACTCCAACTATCTTCTCCTCGGCGAAATCGTTCAACGGGCTTCTGGGACACCGCTGCCTCACTTCTTGAGCGAAGAAATCTTCCAGCCCCTGGGCCTGGCCATGGTGATGGATCCGGTGGGGACCATTCCGAATAAGGCCGTGTCCTATGACAAGGGGGCGGCCGGGTACACCGTGGTCGACTCTGCGTGGGAGCAGGTCGGCGACGGCTCCGTGCAGACCACGCCCAGCGAACTCGTCCGTTGGGCCGACAACTATCGAACCGGTCAGCTGGGCGGCCCCGGACTGCTCGACGCCCAACTGGATGGGGCAGTCGAAACCGATGAGGGAAGCGGTGAGCGCTACGGCGCAGGAATCGGTGTCCTCGCTGACGGCACGCTGGAACATGACGGTGGCTGGGCCGGGTTCGTGGCAACGTTTCGAGTCAGCAAGGACCGCCGCACATCTTTGGCGATCGCCTGCAACACCGCTGATCACGACATCGACGCCATAGCCGATGCGCTCTGGCAGCTGTGGACGTAGACCCGTCGCGTCGCGGTCTACTGCGGCACCGAGATCAGTCGGGGATCTCCACCCGTCGCACCATCCCGTCGATTGCATCGGCCGCCTCGATCTCCCCGCGAGTGATCCCCAGGATGAACAGAACCGTGTCGAGGTAGGGGTGATTCAACGACGCGTCGGCGACCTCGCGCAGCGCAGGCTTGGCGTTGAACGCCACCCCCAGACCCGCCGCCGAGAGCATGTCGATGTCGTTGGCGCCGTCCCCGACCGCCACGGTCTGCTCCATCGGGACCCCGGCCTGCCGCGCAAAATCGCGGAGCGCCTTGGCTTTTCCCGGACGGTCGACAACATCGCCGACCACCCGCCCGGTCAGCTTTCCGTCGACGATCTCCAGTTCGTTGGCGGCGACGAAATCCATCATCAGCTCGTGGGCCAATGGTTCGATCACCTGGCGGAAGCCCCCGGAGACGATGCCGCAGTGATAGCCCAGCCGGCGCAACGTGCGCAGGGTGGTGCGGGCCCCGGCCGTAAGTCTGATCTGGTCGGCCACGTCGTCGAGCACCTCGGCGGGTAGACCCTCGAGGGTGGCGACCCGCCGGTGCAGCGACTCAGCGAAGTCGATCTCGCCCCGCATGGCTGCCGCGGTGACGTCGGCTACCGCGGCCTCGGCCCCGGCGTGCGCAGCCAGCATCTCGATGACCTCGCCCTGGATGAGGGTGGAGTCGACGTCGAAGACGATCAGTCGCTTGGCCCGCCGCGACAGACTGTAGTCTTCGATCGCGATATCGACGCTTTCCTCCACGGCAACCCGGGCCAGAACCACCTGCAACTGGCCGTACACGCCCCGGGGCACCGACACCCGTAACTCCAGGCCCGTCACCGGATAGTCCGAGACCCCGCGGATGACGTCGATGTTCACCCCCAGCGCGGCGGCCTCCCGGGCCACCACACCGAACGCTTGGGCGGTGATCGGACGGCCCAGGACGACGATGGTGTGGGTGGAAGGTTCCCTCATCACCGGCATTCCGTCGCTGCGCTCGATGGTGACCTCGAGGCCCACGGCGTGGATGGCCGCCTCCACCTCAGCGCGAAGCTCAGGACCGCCGGCCACCTCGGCCGGGCCGGCAACGAGCACCCCCAGCGTCAGCCGCCCGCGGATGACCACCTGTTCGACGTTGAGCAGATCAACCTGGTTCCGGGACAGCACCTCGAACAGCGCCGAGGTGACACCTGGCTGATCGCGGCCGGTGACCGTGATCAGAAGCGATGAGCGCACTGTCAGGTGCGGACGCTCTCGTCGTCGAGCCGGGTGACATCTCCGTCTTCGGGTCCATGCGCCCTACCGACGTGCGCCTCGCGGCGCATCCGTTCGACCATGTGTGGATAGTGCAGCTCGAACGCCGGCCGTTCGGACCGGATCCTCGGCAGCTCGGTGAAGTTGTGCCGCGGTGGCGGACAACTGGTCGCCCATTCCAGCGAGTTGCCGTAACCCCATGGGTCGTCGACGGTGACGACCTCGCCGTAGCGCCAGCTCTTGAAGATGTTCCACAGGAACGGCAGGGTCGATGCACCGAGAATGAACGCACCGATGGTGGAGACGATGTTCAGTGTGGTGAAGCCGTCGCTGGGGAGGTAGTCGGCGTAACGGCGTGGCATTCCTTCGTCGCCGAGCCAATGCTGCACCAGGAAGGTGGTGTGGAATCCGATGAAGGTCAGCCAGAAGTGCAGCTTGCCCAGCCGCTCATCGAGCAGCCGCCCGGTCATCTTCGGGAACCAGAAGTAGATACCGGCGTAGGT
>JAGQTR010000318.1 GCA_020438915.1 Mycobacterium sp. | reverse complement strand
CAGTGCCGCAGCGACGTCGCCTGCCGCAGATCGAGACCGGTCAGCGCGAGTCCGGTCGCGGTGAGGTGCACATGGCTGTCCACGAACGCGGGTGCGACGAAAGCGCCGGCGAGGTCGGTCACCTCGGCGCGGGGGAACTGCGCACGCCCGATCTCGTCGCTACCAAGCCAGGCGACGACGCCGTCGCGCACGGCCATCGCTGTCGCCTCAGGCATCGACGGGCTGTGCACCCGCCCGTTGAGCAGCAGTGTGGTGGTGGTCACTCAGGTAGTCGGGGCTGCTCAAGGCTGGTGTGACCGGTGACGTCGGTGACGTCAGTGACGTCTAGGACCTCGCCGTCGATGTAGTCCGCGCGGTCCGACCGGGGTGGACGGCCCGACCGGGCTCCCGCCGCCGCGCTGCTGACCGTGCTCACACCGACGATCAGCGGGGCACGTCGAGCCGCCATCGCGGTGACCACCGGACGGGCGACCGCGCGGGTGAGCGGCAGCAGCAGTAACGCGCCGAGGACCGTACTGGCCAGGCCGGGTATCACGACGAGCACGGTACCCAGGGCGACGAGCACGCTGTCGGTGACCGCTCCTTGAGCGTTGGCGGCAGTCAAACCGGACTGCAGCCGTCGGAGGTGGCGGCGCAGCTGAGAGCCTGCCAGCGCGAGGCCGACCAGGAAGGTGCCCGCAACCAGCAGCACCGTCCAGCCAAACCCGATCGTCGAGGCCAGCGCCACCAAGACGGCCAGCTCGACCATCGCATAGACCAGAAACAGCCTCATCGCCATATTGCGCCAACGAGCAGAACACGCTGCGGGTTCCACAGCATGTGCCGAACGTGTCCTCTGAATTCGCGATCAGGCACCCGGGGCCCGCACTTCAATCGCGGCGTGCACCTTGTCGATTCCTCCGCGCAGCACCGCCTGCGGGATGAAGTACCACGCGTGGTTCCAGTACCGCTTGACGATGGCGTCGAAGACCCGCCGCGTCTCCGACTGCGGCAGCATCCGCGCCACCGCTTCGACCGGCTCGCCCTTCACCTTGCCCAACACGCCGCACTTCTGGATCGTCACCCGTGGTGTGTTGTTGATCCGCTTGGTCTTCCACGATCCGGCATCGGTGATGATCAGCAGTTTGTCGCCGTCAGGCACTCCCCACACCGCTGTCGGCTTGGGCCTTCCGTCTTTGGTGAACGTCGTCAGCAGTAAGTACTTCTCGTCGTAGACGTCTTTGAAGGTGGGCGCAGCGGCAGCCATGGATTCAGTTCACGCTGCCTTCAGTTCGATCGTCACATTGTTCTTCATGCCGCCGCGCAGCTTGGAAAACAAGTTGAAGGTCTTGCCGAGCAGCCCGTACCGCCGACCGATCGCGTCGTAGGTGTGGCCGTTGACCGACTTGTCGAGGATGGTCGCGGTGGCCTCGACCGCCTCACCCTTGGGTTTGCCGCTGCGGTCGCACTCGGCGATGGTCACCCGCGGGGTATTGCGGATGCGCTTGACCTTCCAGGACTGCTCCTGGGTGATGGCAATCAGACGATCGCCATCGACCACGGCCCAGATCGCCGTCGGCTTGGCCCTGCCGTCCTTGGTGAAGGTCGTGAGCAGGATGTATTCGGATCCGGCGATATCGGCAAAGGTGGTGGCCATCTCGCCAATGTAGCCGCACCGGCCCGACCCACATCACCGCAACCGGGGGCTAGGCGGCCTTGAAGGTGATGAG
>JAGQTR010000317.1 GCA_020438915.1 Mycobacterium sp. | reverse complement strand
CACCAATGCCGACGAAGGCCGACTGTTCACCCGATTCCTGAAGCTGCTGCCCACCACCCACGGAGCCATCGAGCGCCTGCTGCACCACATTGATCCCGCCGACCGGGACCTGATCACCTCCGCGTACCCGGGCTATCCGGATAGCGCGGCGTGTGTCCGGCTGGGCGCGGACTTCATCTTCGGCTCGGCGATGTGGCAGATCGCCGAGGCCCACAGCAGACACGCACCGACCCACGTGTACCGATACGACTTTGCGACCCGGGCGCTGCAGTGGGCGGGAATGGGTGCCACCCATGCGACCGAACTGCTCGCGGTCTTCGATCTCTACCGGTCCCGGATCGGGATGCTGCTGCACGCAGGCCTGGATTCACGGGCGGCGCGCAAGGTAAGCGATGATGTCCAGGCGCGCTGGCTGGAATTCGCCGACCGTGGGGTGCCCGGGACCGACTGGCCTCAGTACACCAGCGACGACCGCGCGGTGCTGGTTTTGGACCGCCGCCGCCGCGTTGAGTTCGACCCGCACGCCCAGCGACGGCTGGCGTGGGAGAGATTCTCCATGTCCTCCCGATAGGCAGCCGTCGAAAATGCCGAATCGTCATGCCGCGCAGCTCCGGATGTGATTCCGTTAGCGCGTGTCTGCGCCCAGTGATTCGCATTCGGTCGACTATCCCCTCGACCCGCTCAGCACCGACGAATTCCGATCGGTCGCTGCCATCCTGCTGCGTGAGTACGGCGTCCGCGCCGCGCCCACGTCCCCGACCGATCTGGGCTGGCGCTACGCGTCGATAGAGATGATCGAGCCCACCAAGGCGGAGCTGGCTGCGTTCGACGACGGCGGACCGCGTCCGCCGCGCCGCGCAGAGGCCATCTGCTTCAACCGGGGCGACAATGCCACCTACAAGAGCGTGGTATCGCTGACCGACGACCGCGTCGAGGTGTTCGAGCACGTTCCCGGCGTGCAGGCCAACTTCACCGTCGATGAGTTCCTCGAATGCGATCAGGTGTTGCGGTCGCATCCCGACGTCATTGCCGCCCTGGCCAAGCGTGGGATCACCGACATGGATCTCGTGTTCTTCGATACCTGGACCTATGGCGACGCCGTGGCGCCGGCGGAGTTCCGAGACCGCAGGATCGGCTGGTCGGATAGCTGGGTCAAGGCTGCGCCGGGAGCCAACCCCTACGCCCGTCTGGTCAGCGGCCTGCACTGCGTCATCGATGTCAACGCGATGGAGTTGTTGCGGATCGAGGACGGCGGTCCGTTCGCCACCGGCGAGGAGTCGCTCCCGGAGGTGATGGGGGAGTACGTGCCTGGCCACATCCCGGACCGTATCCGCGCCGCCACCCGACGTGAGCCCCTCAAGCCGCTGGAGATCACCCAGCCAGAGGGGCCGTCTTTCACCGTTGAGGGCAACCTGCTGCGTTGGCAGAACTGGTCGCTGCGGGTCGGATTCAACCATCGCGAGGGTATGACGCTGCACACCGTGCGCTACCGAGACGGCGACCGGGACCGTTCGATCGCCCACCGGATGTCGTTCGCGGAAATGATCGTGCCTTACCGCGATCCCTCGCCGGACCACTACCGGCGCACCGCCTTCGACATCGGCGAGTGGGGTCTTGGATTCATGACGACCTCGCTGGCTTTGGGCTGTGATTGCCTGGGTGAGATTCGCTATCTCGATGCGGTGTTGCACAACAGCAAGGGCGAGCCGTACACCATCACCAACGCCATCTGCATCCACGAGGAAGACAATGCGGTGCTGTGGAAGCACGTCGACCATGACATCGGCGCCGAGGTACGCCGAGCGCGCCGCCTCACCATCTCCTTCCACGTCACCGTCGCCAACTACGAGTACCTCGTCTACTGGCGGCTGTATCAGGACGGCAACATCGAGTGCGAGGTGCGGGCCACCGGCATCATGGTGACCACGCCGCTGCCGGAGGGTACGACGAACTCCAACGGCACCCTGGTCGACGAACGCACCTATGCGCCGTTTCATCAGCACTTCCTGGTCGCCAGGCTGGACATGGACATCGACGGCGGCGACAACACCGTGGTCATGTCGGAGTCCTACGCCGAGCCGGTCGGGCCCGACAATCCGCACGGGTTGTCGGTGGTATTGCGCAACACGCCCCTTCGGACCGAGAGCGAAGCCAAGCAGGACGTCAACTTCGCCACCCAGCGTGCCTGGAAGGTGGTCAACCCCAACGTTGTGACCGGACTCGGCACCCACCCGTCGTACAAGCTGGTACCCACCGGTGCCCTACCGTCGATGTTCGAACCCGGCGCGCCGGTGCTCGAACGCGCCAATGTCATCGACCACACCTTGTGGGTCACCCCCAACAGACCCGATGAACGTTGGCCGGCAGGGGAATTCGTCAATCAGTCCGTCCGTGACACCGGGCTGGCGAGGTGGACCGAGGCCGACCGTTCGATCGAGAACACCGATGTCGTGCTGTGGTATGTGTTTGGAATCCATCACATCACCAGGCCCGAAGATTGGCCGATCATGCCGGTTGACGTGGTGTCGTTCTGGCTCAAGCCGTTCGGGTTCTTCGAGCGCAACCCAGCACTCGATGTGGTCGGCACATCGCAGGATGCCTGCCACTCGTCGAGCACCAGCGCGCTCCACTAGGAGCCTGGGTCAGCAACGAGACTGTCGTCGAGTGTGCGGTGAGGTCGATGACTGTCGGCGTGTCGCCGCCCGGGATGCACACTCAAGCGCCGTGAACGGCCGCGGAGTGCGGCTGCCCGAAGGCGGCTCAGCCCTTGACGACTTGAGTGCCCCCAGCGAGCTCGTCGTGCTTGCCTTGTTTGGTGGGGCTGCTGTTGATGGTCACCGCGATGATCACGATGGCGACGACACCGAGCAGGCCGCCGATGAACGGCAAGATCGGAAGCAGTGTCCAGGAGTTGCGAATGGCGGACTGCTGAAAGTCCGGCTTGGCAGCGCCGCCGGGACCGTGCACGCTCAGACCGAGCAACTTCTTGGCGGGCGTCCAGCCCTGGGTGATCTCGAAAGCAACGTAGTAGGCGAACGACAGCGCGCCGGTGAACAGGCCGGTGATCATCACGTTTGACGCCATGCCGATGGCGTAGACGATGATCCCACCGACGATTCCCACAAGGATGCCGTCGATGACGCGCGCGGCAAACCGAATACCCAGCCCGCCGGGCTGTTGTCCACCGCCCGGCGGTGGATAGGAGCCAGGGTGTCCGTAGGGGCCAGACTGGGGCGGGGGCGGGTAGTCGCTGCTCATAATTCCGTTCTCTATCCGAAGTCGGCGATTCGATCTCACCGTACCGAGCAGGGCCGGGTCACGGCACGGATATGAACGGGCGAGTCCGAAAACTACAAGCCAGGCACTCAGCGCCGGCGGCGCTTCCTCTTGACCTCGGCTCCCGCCGTATCCGCGAGCTCGACAGCGCGTTCGCGCGCTGCCCCCGTGCGTTCGCGCGCCAGCTCTGCCAGCTCGGCGCTTCGCGCGCGGGCAGCGTCGGCCAGCTCCGGAGCGCGCTCGCGGGCGACATCGGCCAGTTCTGCACCCCGTTCCCGGGCGACGTCGGCCAGTTCGGCGCCGCGTTCCCGGGCGACGTCGGCCCAGTCGCTGGCCAGCTTGCCGCCGCGTTCGGCGCCGGACTGCAGGCCGTGGCTGACTTTCTCGGCGAAGGCGCTGTCAGCAAGGGAGTTACCAGCTGCGGCACCGGCGGGCAATGCCGAGGCAACGGCGTCGGACATTTTTCGCGCCGCACGCCGCCCCCGCCAACCCAGGGAGGGTTTGCCCTCGGTATCGACCGCGGCAATGATCAAGCCTCCGATCAGGCTGATGTCCGTGACGAACGCGCGACGCTCTTCTGCTTTTCGCGCAGGCTCGGCCTCATTCCAGAATGCGTGCCCACCAAGTGAACTCGGCACCACGCTCAATGCCAGTGCCGCCGAGGCAAGCCTGGGTAGCCGACCTGTTGCCAGGAGTAGGCCGCCGCCGATCTGTACGGCGGCGCTGACCCGCGCCACCGTCTCGGCGTTCGAGGGGACATTTCCCCCCACAGGCTCCGGCAGTTGGCTCAGCCCTTCCAGGGTTTGGCGGGTCGCGTCGGTTGCGGGTTTCGGGCTCCGCAGAGCCTCGACTCCTCGTGAGATGAACACTGCTGACAGCATGGGGCGCGCGACGCGTCGGATCAACATGTCCGGTGGGGTTCCCCGGGTGATCCCCGGGCAAACCCGCGGAAGCCACCTGGCCCTACGGGCCGTGGGCCCCAAGTGCCCCGAGTAGCTTGCAGACGTGATGGGCGCTGCGCTGAACTTCGAGTGGGACGAGACGACCCAGCATGTCTTCCGCTGCCGGCTGCCGTTCTGCGACGTCACCATCGGGCTCGTCCACGGCGGGGGTGAGGCCTTGCTCGTCGACACGGGCACGACTCTGACCGAGGCCCGGGCGATCGCCGCGGACGTGATGACGCTCACCGGTTGCTCGGTCAGCCATATTCTGTTGACACACAACCATTTCGACCACATCCTCGGCCACTCGGCGTTTCGGGGTGCGCGAACATACTGCTCACCCGAGGTCGTGGCGACGATGGCGACCGGTGTGCAGGAACTGCGTGCCGATGCTGTTGAGCATGGTGCCGACGCTGACGAAGTGGACCGTGCGGTCGCGGCGCTCACAGCTCCAGCGGAGCCGATTACCGCGGCAGTGGTCGGGCTCGGTGGTGCGGAGGTGACGATCAGCCATCCAGGTCGCGGGCACACCGATCATGACCTCATCGCGGTCGTTGCGGGCGTCGACCGCACCGTGGTGTTCTGCGGCGACCTCGTCGAGGAATCCGGTGATCCGTGCATCGACGAGCACTCCGACCTTGCCGCCTGGCCCGCCACGCTGCACCGGGTTCTTGCCGCGGGCAGTGACGCGGCGGTCTATGTTCCCGGCCACGGCGCGCCGGTCGACGCCGACTTCGTGCGTCGGCAGGCCGCATGGCTTGCCGGCCGCGCGACGTGAGTGGCTCCGCGGTCACCCGCGAGGGAGCGGTGATACCCGCGGAAACCGGCGCGCGGCGGAAAAATCACGTGGACCGCGAGGGCTGGTGTCCCGTTCAATGCTGAGGTGACCAACGACGGGGCCAGGGCCGGTACCTTCATGGCCCTGGGGTCGATGGTGTGTGTTCAACTCGGCCTCGCGGTCGCGGTCACGTTGATCAACGACATCGGTGTCGAGGGTGCGGCGTGGTTGCGGCTGGTTTGGGCGGGAATCCTGATCCTGGTCATTGTTCGGCCGCGCCGTGCGGCGTTCACCGGCAAGAGCTTTGTGATGTGCGTGCTGCTCGGCGTCGTCACTGCCGCGATCACCTTGTTGTTCATGGCGGCACTGGACCGGATTCCACTCGGAACGGCCAGCGCGCTGGAATTCCTCGGACCGCTCGGCGTTGCCGTTGCTCGCGGCCATGGCCGCGCACGTACATTATGGCCGGGCCTGGCCGCGGTCGGTGTGCTGCTGCTGACTCAGCCGTGGACCGCCACCGTCGACACCCTCGGGGTTGTCTACGCCCTGGCTGCAGCAGCGTGCTGGGCGGGATACATCCTGTTGACCCAGTGGGTAGGTGATGAGGTCGCCGGTATCACGGGTCTGGCGGTATCGATGCCCGTGGCCGGTCTGGTCGCCTCGCTGACCGTCGGCCCCGCCGTCATTGGCTTGATGACCCCGCAGATCCTGCTCATCGGCCTCGGTCTTGCCATTCTGCTTCCGGTAGTGCCCTTTGCCCTGGAAATGCTGGCGCTTCGCCGATTGACCGCAGCAGCGTTCGGCACCCTGATGAGCCTGGAACCTGCGCTGGCGATGCTCATTGGACTGCTGGTGCTCCACCAGGTTCCCGGGGTACTGGCCGTGCTCGGCATCGGTTTCGTGGTGGCCGCCGGGGTCGGCGCGGCACGCTCCGGAGGCCGGACGACGGTGCCGCTCGAGGTGGCCTGAACGCATCTGGCGGCGCTCCATAGTCGCATCGCCCACCGAGG
Organism: Mycobacterium sp.; assembly: GCA_020438915.1. Lineage (GTDB taxonomy): Bacteria > Actinomycetota > Actinomycetes > Mycobacteriales > Mycobacteriaceae > Mycobacterium. The sequence continues at coordinate 8,533 of JAGQTR010000317.1, read as the reverse complement.
CGCTACGCAGAATCTGTCAGCCGGCGAACCGTTTGCGGCGGTACAGGGTCCCGATGGTCAGCAGGGTCAGGCTGATCACCAGGATCGCGGTCGCCAGCACGTTGATCTGCGGTGGCACCGCGGCCTTGACCGAGGCGTTGACGTACAGCGGATAGGTGACCGTTGACCCGCTGACGAAGTAAGTGATGATGAAGTCGTCCAGCGACAACGCGAAGGACAGCATTGCCGCAGCGACGATGCCGGGCAGGATCAGCGGCAGAGTGACTTTGAAGAATGTACGTGCGGGGCCCGCTCCCAGGTCGAGCGATGCGTCCTCGAGGGTCCAGTCGAAACCGCGGACCCGCGCGCGCACCGTCATCGCGATGAAGCTGACCTCAAAGGCGATGTGCGCGATCAAAATCGTGGTGTAACCCGTCGGCCAGCTCAGATCCAGGAACAGGATCAGCAACGCCGCACCCAGCACCACCTCCGGAGCGGTCAGCGGCAGTATCAGAAAGCTATCGACCGCGCGTTGGCCGCGCCAGCGCTGCCGAACCAGCGCCATCGCGATGAGACTTCCAAGCACCAGCGCGATCGCCGTGGAGACCGCGGCGAGGTTGAGGCTGAGTGTGAGCGCCTCGGTCAGGGGCGGGTATTTGAACGGATCGGCCCAGTTCGCCAGCGTGAAGCCTTCCCAGCTGTAGTTGAACTTGCCAATCGGCTTGTTGAACGAGAAGAGGACGATCACCAATATCGGGAGGAAGAGATACAGCAGCACCAGCGCGGCGACCAGACGCAGCAGTCTGTCGCCCCAATTGCGGCGGGTTCTCATACCAGGTCCTTCGTGCCGAGCGCGCGCGTGTAGAGCAGCACCCCGACCAGGATGACGAGCATCAGTCCCAGGCTGAGGGCGGCCGCGGCGGGGTAGTCCTTGACGACGAGGAATTGCTTCTGGATGACGTTGCCGATCATCGTCGTCTGCGTGCTGCCCAGGTAGTCGGCATTGATGAAATCACCTACGGCGGGGATGAATACGAGCATGCTTCCCGTCAACACACCCGGCATGGCGAGCGGCAGAATGACCCTGCGGAAGCTGCGCGGCGCCGAGGAGTAGAGATCCTTGGAGGCCTCCAGCAACCGGGGGTCGATCTTCTCCAGGCTCACATACAAGGGCAGGATCATGAAGATGATCCAGTTGTAGGTCAGGCCGCCGATGACCGCCCAGCTGGTGGACAGCAGCCGTCCCTCGCTGGGCAGTAACCCGATGGAGCCCAGAGCGCTGACCACGAAGCCGTCATCGGCCAGGATGGTCTTCCACGCGATCGTGCGGATCAGGAACGTGACGAAGAACGGCAGGATCACCACGCCGAGAATCAGGTTCTTGAACCGGCCCGCCTTGAAGGCGATGACGTAAGCCAGCGGGAACGCCAGCACCAGGCACAGCGCGGTGGCCACGAATGCGTAGCCGAACGATCGGAAGATCTGATCGCGGTACTGGCTGAAGGCGTCGGTGTAATTGCCGAAGTCCCAGGCGAAGGTCAGCGTCGGCAGGTAGATCGAACCGCCGGTCTCCGACAGCGACGTCCGCGCCAGCGAGAAGAACGGCACCACGAAGAAGATCCCGAGGTACGCCAGGGCTGGCAGGGCCATCAGATACGGTGCGATTCTGCTCCGCTGCCGACTGCTGGTCGATACCCCGGCCATGTGGTCAGCCGCCGGTGACGGCGGCGTAGGCGGTGTCGTACTCCTGCGTCTGTTCGTCGGTGAGTGCGGCCCAGCCCTTCGACTTGTCCAGAATCGCCTGAGGCGGGTTGATCAGCGGATTGGCGGCCGCGGCCGGATCGATCTTCTCCAGTTCCTCGGTCATCCCCGACAACACCGGAATGAACTGCGTGTACGCCACCAGCTTGGCGTAGTTCGGCCGTTCGTAGACATAGTCGATCCACGCCTCGGCGGCCTTCTGGTTCTGTGTGGTGTAGGGGATCACCATCGTGTCGACGAACGTGGTCGCGCCGGACTCGGGAACGACGAACTGCAGGTCGGGGTTGTCTGCTTGCAACTGCACCACGTCACCCGAATAGGCTTGTGCCACAGCGATGTTTCCAGCTGCTAGGTCGCCGGTGTAGTCGTTGCCGGTGAACCTGCGGATCTGGCCTTTGTCGTTCTGTTCACGAACCAGATCGATCGCCTGCTGGACGCTCTCGGTTGTCGGATCCTCCGGGGTGTTCCCTTGGGAGAGCATGATCATCCCGAGGCCGTCCTGTGTGTCGGAGAACAGGCTGACCCGGCCCTTGAACGCCGGATCCCACAGGTCGTCGACGGTGGTGATGTCGCGACCGGTGGCCGCGCGGTTGTAGGCGATCCCGACCAGTCCCGACATGTAGGGGGCGCTGAATTTTCGGCCCGGATCGACACTGGCTTCGATCAGGTCAGGACGGATGTTCTTCTTGTTCGGCACGCCCGCGTCGCTGATGTCATTGAGCCAGCCCAGTTGGTGCAGCCGCACCGCCATGAACGTCGTCGGCACCACCAGATCGGCGCCGATATCCTGTTTGCGCGCCAACGGCTCCTTGACCTTGGCGAACCACTGCTCGTTGTCGTTGAAGTCTTCCTTGTAATCGACGGTGATGCCCGACGCGGTCTGAAACGCCGCGATGAATCCGTCGGCCATGTAGAACGGCCAGTTCGAGATCCGCAGAGTGCCGCCGGCGGGTCCGCCGTCCTCGGTGGATGAACTCGTGCCGTTGTCTGACCCGCACGCGGTCAGGAACGACGAGCCCAGCGTCAGGGCGGCGGCGGCCGCGGCACCGCCACCGATGAAACGTCGCCGAGAGGTTCGGCCGGCGATGACCCGGGCCATCAGCGCGGGGTCGAAGGGGGAGGGAAGTTCACGGGACATGGCGACTGTGCCTTTCGTCGGCTCCGGTGGTGGGCGGGGTCGCGCCGGAATATCCGGCGGGCGAACAACGGTCAGGAGTCGTCGAGCATCTCCTCGAGACTCTCGGCTGTGGGGATATCAGCGGCGGGCAGTACCAGTGACGCCTCGGGTGCCCAACACACGTAGACCTCGTCACCGGGCCGCAGCATCGGTAACTCCCGCTCCGGACCGACGTGGGCGATGATCGTCGACTCGTCGGGCGCTGCCAGCGACAACCGAACCACCGGCCCCTGGAAGGTGAGATCCTTGACGGTGGCGCGCACGGAGACGGCGTCCCCGGCAGGAGCATCGTGGGACACCGGATACACATGAACCCGTTCCGGGCGCACCATCAGGGTGGCCCGGCCCCCGGGCTCGATCGCGGTGTCGCCGGGGCGTGCCTTCAGGGTGCAACCGAGGACGTCGATCTCCACGAATTCTCGGTTGACCCGGCCCGTCTGGCGACCGGCCCACAGGTTGGCCTGACCGATGAAGCTCGCGACGAACACCGTCGCAGGCCGGTCATAGATCTCGGTCGGTGTGCCGATCTGGTCGACGTTGCCCGCGTTCATGACCGCGATACGGTCGCTCATCGTCAGCGCTTCCTCTTGGTCGTGGGTCACGTAGACGAACGTGATCCCGACCTCGCGCTGAATACGTTTGAGCTCGAACTGCATGGCGTGGCGCAGCTTGAGATCCAGTGCACCCAGTGGTTCGTCGAGCAGCAGTGCGCTCGGATAGTTCACCAGCGCGCGGGCCAGCGCAACCCGCTGCTGTTGTCCGCCGGACAGCTGGGCGGGTTTACGTTCGGCGAAATCACGAAGTCGCACGATCCCGAGGAGATCGTCGACGCGTTTGCGCACCGCACCTTTTCCGTCCCGCCTGTCCAATTTCGCGCTGCGGGGCCCGTAGGCGACGTTGTCCCACACAGTCATGTGGGGAAAGAGCGCGTACTGCTGAAAGACCGTGTTGACATTGCGCTTGTTCGGCGGGGTTCCGGAGACATCGGCACCCTCAAGGCGGATAGCGCCCTCGGTCGGAGTCTCGAAACCGGCAATCATCCGCAGTGTGGTGGTCTTGCCGCACCCGGACGGACCGAGCAGCGAGAAGAACTCCCCCGAGGCAATCGAGAAGTCGGCGTCGGTGACGGCGAGGTGACCGCCGAACCGTTTCGTGACGTGGTCGACCTCAATGACGGGACCGCCCCTCGAGGAGTCACGCCGCGGGCGCCCGCCTGCCGTCTGGCCTGCAGCGGTGGTCTGTGTGCCGGTCAGCGCAAGTCCTCCTCACCGAGCAGCCATTTCAGCTGTGGATAAACCTTCGCGGATCGGACGTAGCATCGCAAGCAATTCGGTGACGAATCTACTCGGGTCCACCGCCGTTTATCCCGACCCGGGGGTGGGGTAGTAAAAAGGGCATGGCATCGGTGGATGTGGCGGTTTCGTCCGGCTTGACCCCAGAGCGCGCGTGGAAGCTTGCCTCGGATCTGGGACGCTTCGGGGAGTGGTTGACCATTTTCGGCGGCTGGAAGAGCGAGGTGCCCTCGCAGATCGAGGTGGGCACCGAGGTGTCGTCGTTGATCAAGGTCAAGGGGTTTCGCAACGTCATCCATTGGCGTGTCACCCGGTACAACGAGCCCGAAGAGATCGAGCTCGTGGGGAACGGCCGCGGCGGTGTATGCATCACGCTGACGATGCAGGTCGAACCCGACGGTCAAGACGGTGGGTCGAAGTTCCGGGTGATCGCCGACCTGTCCGGGGGACTGCTCAGCACCCCGATCGGCCATTTCGTGGCCAAGGTCATCCGCGGCGATGTCCGTAAGTCGGTATGCAACCTGGCTGAACTGGGTTGAGGCTCAGCATGGATCGGCTGGGGAAGTAGCGAAGGGGTCATCGGGTCGGGTCCGGGGTTTCATGGTCGAATATGGCCATGGCCCCACCAACATCGCCACAGATTCGCTCCAGCGCGTTAACCGGCGCGGTGTTCAGCGGCAATCGGCCGTCCGAGTCCGGAGACTTGTCCATCGAGACGCACGGTATCGCTCCTATTCCTGAGGACCAGCGCTACGGCACGCCCCGGCGGTTGTTCAGCGTGTGGTTCGCGCCGCAGGTGAACATGACCGGCGTATTCACCGGCACGCTGGCCATCGTGCTGGGCCTGGGCTTCTGGCTTGGGATGCTGGCGATGCTGATCGGCACCATTCTGGGCTCGTTGGTCGTCGGTTATCTGTCGACCTGGGGCCCACGCACCGGGGCTGGCCAATTACCCAACGCGCGTATGGCTTTCGGGTCGACGGTGACGATTCCCGCTGGACTGCAATGGCTTTCATCAATCGCCTGGGATGCGCTCGTTGGCCTCTTCGGCGGCGAAGCACTCTCGGTTCTGCTGGGGATACCATTCTGGTCGGCGGTCCTCATCGTGCTCGGCGTGCAGGGCGTGGTCGGGGTATTCGGCTATGAGCTGATCCACCGGCTGCAGGCGGTGTTGACGGTGGTGCTCTTTGCGACTTTCCTGGTCTTCACCGTCAAGCTGGTCGGCGGGCACGAGATCGTCACGCCGGCCGCAGTCGCGGGCGCCGATCTGGTGGGCGCGTTCGTCCTGGAGGTGACGATCGCCTTCAGCTTGGCGGTGTCCTGGGCGACCTACGCCGCCGATTTCAGCCGCTACCTCCCCGCTGACGTGTCGGCGGCCAGGGTGTTTGGCTTCACGGTCGCCGGGTTGACCCTGGGGTATGTCTTCGTGCAGGGCATCGGGATCGCCGCGGCGAGCCTGGTGGGCGAGCACACGGCCGAAGGTGTGCAGTCGGTGATGGGTGGCGGGGCGCTCGGTGCTCTGGCCCTGCTGGTGATCGCGGTGGCGTCGATCGGTTCGGGGGTGATGAACGACTACAGCGGATCGCTGGCGCTGCAGACCCTGGGCGTGCGGGTGCGCCGGCCGGTGTCCGCGGTGGTGGTCACCGTGTTGGCGTTCGTGTTGATCATGTGGCTGCATGCCGGTGACGCCGGCACCCGGATCACCCGGTTCACCGATGTGCTGCTGCTCGTGGGCTATTGGATCCCGGCGTTCGTCGCGATCGTGGTCGTGGACTGGTGGATGCGGGCCGACGGGCGCCGCAGCTTCAACCCGGCGACCGAGCCCACCGCCGGCCCGGATGCCGCCGCCGCCGTCGTGGCGTTCGTCCTCGCCTACGGCGCAGCCGTGCCGTTCATGAACACCTCGCTGATCCAGGGGCCGGTGGCGCGGGCCTGGCACGGCGCCGACGTCGCGTACTTCGTGAACTTCGCGGTCGCGCTGGTGCTGTACGGCGGGTGGCGCGTTATTTCCGCGCGGCGGAAAGCATCTCGTCGATAGCGACGATCTTCACCCGGGGGCGCGCTGTGCCGGCGCCGCGATCGCGCTCGGCCGCATCGATGCCGCGCCAGCCCGCCCAGTCGACGGGTGCCAGCCCGCGGTCGGCGAGCAGGGCCCGCAACCGGTCGCGCCCGCCGGTGTCCGTGCCGCTACCCAGGACCCCGGCGTCGAAGTCCTCGAACAGGTGGTCCACGGTCTCCTCGGCGCACGTCCGGTTGGTGCCGATGACCCCACGGGGCCCGCGTTTGATCCAGCCGGTGACGTAGACCCCCGGGACCGGCCGGTCCGCCGCGTCGAGCACCCGGCCGTCCGCGTTGGGCACGATGCCGGCGGCCTGATCGAATTCGAGGTCACCCAGCGGCGCGCCGCGGTAGCCGATGGAACGCAGCAGCAGCGAGGTCGGGATGTCCTGCACGGCACCGGTATCGGTGCCGGTGACCCGCAGACCGGTCACGGCGTCGGTGCCGAGCACCTCGGTGGGCGTGGCCAGGAACTTGAACACGATGCGCTTGTTGCCCGGAGTGGCCGGGCGGGCGGCGTGGGCGCGCGCCGCCGCCAGCTTGATTGCGGTCTCGACGTCGTCGGCGGGGTCCGCGCTCGGATCGTCGCCATCGATCACGACGTCGATACCGTCGAGGTGGCCGAGTGCCAGGAACTCGCCCGCCGAGAACGCCGCGGCGCGCAGACCGCGTCGAGCCACGATCACGACCTCACGAATATTGCTGTGCGCCAACGCATCCAGGGCATGCTGGGCGATGTCGGTGTTGGCCAGCTCGACTGCGGGCATCAGCAGGATGCGCGCGGCGTCCAGTGCGACGTTGCCGTTGCCGACGATGACGGCCCGTTCGCCGGACAGATCGAAGGCGCGGTCGGCGTGATCCGGATGCCCGTTGTACCAGCCGACGAACTCGGCCGCGCCGTGATTGCCGGGCAGTTCCTCGCCCGGGATGCCGAGCTGGCGGCTGTGGGAGGCGCCGACCGCGTAGATCACCGCGTGATGGTGTGCCATCAGATCCGCATGGGTGAAGTTCTCGCCGACCTCGACGATGAGGTGGCAGCCGAACCGTTTATGGGTGAATGCCCGCTCGAACAGCTTCACCACGGACTTGGTGTGCTGGTGGTCGGGTGCGACGCCCGCTCGGACCAGGCCGAACGGGGTGGGCAGCCGCTCGAAGAGGTCGACCTCCACGCCGTCGACCGCCAGCAGTTCCAGTGCGGCGTAGCACGCCGCGGGTCCGGCGCCGACCACCGCGACGCGCAACGATCCCGCCGGCACCGGCGCGTGCGGTTTGCGGGCCGGCCCGGCATCCGGTTCGAGGGGGTGCTGGCGGAAGTAGGCCGCGTTGATCTCGCGGTAGGCCTCGAGCTCGGCGGTCAGATCGTCCTCGTAGTGGATGGCGCCGACGGGGCACTCCTCCATGCAGGCCCCGCAGTCGATGCAGGACTCGGGATCGATGTAGAGCATCTCGGCGTCGGTGTTGCCCACTGGCCGGATGCAGTCCACCGGGCAGACGGGCACGCAGCTGGCGTCCTTGCAGCAGTTCTGCGTGATCACGTAGGCCATGGTGGTTCTTCCTCCGGCATTACTGGACAACTGTCTAGAACTATAGATGGCCGGTCGGCCGCGCTCAACCCGGCGAGCGTCCGGGTTTGTACGTCTGTGGCGGCGTGTCGCTGTACAAACACGGACGCTCGCGGAGAAGGGTCACAACTGCAGGGCGGCGAGTTTGGTGGCGAGGCGTTCGACGTAGCTGGCGATGTCGTCGGGGGATTTGTCGGGTAGGCCGAAGAGGACTTCGGTGACGCCGAGGTCTTTCCAGTGGGCCAGTTTGTCGGGGTCGGGTTTGAAGTCCAGGGCGACGATGGTGGGGGTGCCGTCGCGGTCGGCGCCGGCCCAGGTGTCGTGCAGGAGTTTGACGGAGTCGTCGATGACGAAGTCGCGGGGGGTGGTGATCCAGCCGTCCGCCGAGCGGGCGATCCATGTGAAGTTCTTCTCGGTGCCGGCGGCGCCGACGAGGACGGGGATGTGGGATTGGATGGGTTTGGGCCAGGCCCACGATGGGCCGAAGTCGACGAATTCGCCGTGGTACTCGGCGACTTCGTCGGTCCATAGGGTGTTCATGGCTTCGAGGTATTCGCGCAGCATGGTGCGGCGCCGGGCTGGGGGGACGTTGTGGTCGGCCAGTTCGTCGGTGTTCCAGCCGTAGCCGACACCGAGGGTGACGCGTCCGCCGGAGAGGTGATCGAGGGTGGCGATGGATTTGGCCAGGGTGATGGGGTCGTGTT
>JAGQTR010000015.1:4438-4836 GCA_020438915.1 Mycobacterium sp. | reverse complement strand
GACGGCTCGTGGCCGATCCAGTACCGCCGCGGTGTGATCGAGGACCACAACAGCGACAGCAACTTCTGCGCCTACATCGCCACCGGGGTGTGGCATCACGTGCTGGTCACCGGTGACCGCCGGTTCGGCGAGCGAATGTGGCCGACCGTCCGCGCGGCCATCGATTTCGTCCTGGACCTCCAGGCCACCACGGGTGAGATCTATTGGGCGCAAGGACCTTCCGGGGCCCTGCCCGAGGCGCTGCTGACGGGATGCGCCAGCGTCTATCACAGTATCCGCTGCGCGCTGGCCCTCGCCGACGACGTCGGCGACCCGCAGCCCGAATGGGAGGTCGCGTTGGGCCGGCTCGGCCATGCGATCGCCGAGCACCCCGAGGCGTTCACCGAGAAGCCGCACCA
>JAGQTR010000015.1:0-4367 GCA_020438915.1 Mycobacterium sp. | reverse complement strand
TGGCACGAGTTCGTGGTCGACGGCCTGGGCATCCGCTGCGTCAACGACCGGCCGTGGGTGACCGGGGCGGAGACCTGCGAGTTCGTCATGGCACTGGACGCGATCGGCGAACGCGAGCACGCCCTGAACCAGTTCACCGCGATGCAGCACCTGCGGGAGGCGGACGGCTCGTACTGGACCGGGCTGGTGTTCGCCGACGGCAAGCGCTGGCCGGTGGAACGGACGACGTGGACCGGTGCGGCCGTCATCCTCGCCGCCGACGCCCTGTCGGCGACCACCGGCGGCAGTGGCATCTTCCGCGGCGCCGAACTCCCCCGCGGCCTCGAGGCCGACTACGACTGTGAATGCGTCAGGAACTGACCGGCGCGGCCGCAATGTCCTCACCTGGAACACCCCGGGTTCGGCGCAGAACCCGCAGCGAGCCCGTGCAGCCCACCTCGGTGAAGTGACCCGATTCCAGTGCGCGGCAGTAGATGTGGTACGGCGGACGGCCACCGTCGCGTGGGTCGGGGAAGACGTCGTGGATCAGCAGCGTCCCGCCCACCGCGACCCAGCGGGCCCAGCCGTCGAAGTCCTGCTGTGCGGCGGTCTCGCTGTGGCCGCCGTCGATGAACAACAGCCGCAACGGTGTTCGCCAACCCCGTGCCACCACCGGTGACCGTCCGACGACGGCCACGACGTGGTCGTCGAGCCCGGCGGCGTCCAGGGTGTGGCGCAGCGCCGGCAGGGTGTCGAACAGACCGGTGACCGGGTCGACCATCGTCGTATCGTGGTACTCCCAGCCGGGCTGATGTTCCTCTGACCCGTGGTGGTGGTCGACGGTGTAGACGAGCCCGCCGGTCTGTGTGGCGGCGGCGCCGAGCAGGACGGTCGACTTGCCGCAGTAGGTACCGATCTCGACGCCCACACCGTCCCCGAGATAGCCCACGGCCGCGGTGTAGAGGGCGCGGCCCTCGTCGGCGGGCATGAAACCGGTGACGCGTTCGGCGAGGTCGAACAGGGCGGCAACGGCCGGTGGCGGCGCAATGTCGGAGTCGGTCATCGAGGTTCAACTTACCGTTGCTGGCACCAGCTGGTTGTAGTAGCGTCCGGACATGTGTCCGATCCGGCTCTGGAGTCGACTCGGCGCAGGCTGACGGCCAGACAGGCTGACACCGTGGACCGGTTGGGCCGGTCGGCCGTGGAACTGCTGAGTCGCGAGGGCTTCGCCGGCCTGACCGTGCGCCGGGTGGCCGCGGAGGCCGGCGTCGGAGCCGCCACCGCATACACCTACTTCTCCTCCAAAGAGCATCTGGTCGCCGAGGTGTTCTGGCGCCGACTTGCCGGTTCGCCGGGTGCCATCCATGAAACCGAGGACCCGGCCGCCAAGGTGATCGAGGTGCTCTCGCACATTTGGCTTCTGGTGGCCGACGATCCGGAGTTCGCCGGCGCGGTGACCACCGCCCTCCTTGGCAAGGATCCCGACGTCGAGGTGCTCAGACAGCGCATCGGGCGCGATATCCGCGACCGGCTCGCGGCCGCGCTGGGCCCGGATACCGATCCCGACGTCATCGACTCCCTTGAGATGCTCTACTCGGGCGCCCTGGTACGTGCCGGCATGGGCTACGCGTCGTACCAGGAGATCGCCCAGAAACTGGAGAAGTCCGCGCGGTTGATACTGGGCTGAGCGCTACCGCGGGCCGAGAATGGCGGTCGCGGCGGCGACCGCCGGTTCGACGATGCCGCGCACGTCGCCGCCATCCTCGACGAACAGTGCGGTGAGTTCGCGTAACCCGCCGAGCAGGATCAACGCCAGCTGCGGTGGTATCGGGGCGATGTGGGCGCGGCGGAACCCGGGACTTCCGCTCAGCGTGACGAGCATGTCGGTGAGTTGATCCATGGCCAGCCGGTGCAGTGGCCGCGCCACCGCGCCCAGCGCAGGTGCTTCGCGGATCCAGCTCAGCGTGACCGCCGGGCGGGCCTGGATGTGACGAATATAGGCGTCGACAGCCTGACGGACCTGCACCTGCCAGTCTGCCTCGCCGTCGACCGCGGTTTGAATGCCGGCGATGAGGTCGGCGTTGTTGCGGCGCAGCAGTTCGACCAGGCAGTCTTCCTTGCCGCTGAACTGTTCGTAGAACGTGCGCTTGGATGTCCGGGCGTGGCGCACGATGTCGGCGACGGTGGTTTCCCGGTAGCCGCGTTCACCGATCGAAGAGGCCAGCCCCTCGAGCAGGCGCTCGGCCACGGAGGTGAGCGGTGGAGCCGTCATGTCGGAACCACCTCCTCCTTCCCGCGACCCTTGCGCCAGCATGGTACTAAGCGGTACCGTACCGACTATGAACCTGGTACACAGTAGTACCAGACATTGAAGGGGAGAGTCCGATGAGCGAAGCAACGATCGACACGCCGCGTTCGTCCGCCCCGGCCGCACCACCGGTAGCCTCCGCGCCGGCGCTGCCGGTCCGCTTGCCGCCCAGCCCGCGTATTCCGGTGTTCGTGCAGGGCCTGGGCTTCTCGGTGTCACGGAAGTGGACCGTCGCCAAGATCGTTCAGGCCTGCGGCGACGTCTTCACCCTGACCCTGCCGGTGTTCGGGCGAACGGTGATCGTCACCGATCCGGCGCTGGCCAAGCAGTTATTCACCGCCAACACCGACGACGTCGGCAACATCCAGCCCAACCTCTCGCGGGTACTGGGGCCGGGATCGGTATTCGCCCTCGACGGCCAGCACCATCGCCGCCGGCGCAAGCTACTCACTCCGCCTTTTCACGGCAAGAGCATCAAGAACTACGAGGCGATCTTCGAGGAGGAGACGCTGCGCGAGATCGCGAATTGGCCCGAGGGACAGGCGCTGGAAACCCTCGAGCCGATGATGCGCATCACGTTGAACGTCATTCTGCGGGCGGTGTTCGGCGCCGACGGCGCCCATCTCGACGAGTTGCGTCGCATCATCCCGCCGTGGGTCACGCTGGGTTCGCGACTGGCGGTGTTGCCGACCCCGACGCGCACCTATGGACGCTTCAGCCCCTGGGGGCGCCTGGCGGCCTATCGGCGGAGCTACGACGAGGTCATCGGCCGGCTCATCGATGCGGTGCAGGACGATCCGAACCTGGAGGACCGGGACGACGTTCTCGCGCTGCTGTTGCGCAGCACCTACGAGGACGGCTCGACGATGTCGCGTCAGGACATCGGCGACGAACTGCTCACGCTGCTGGCCGCCGGCCACGAGACCACCGCCGCGACGCTGGGGTGGGCTTTTGAACGAATCAGCCGCCACCCGGAGGTGCTGGCCAAGCTCGCGGCCGAAGCCGACACCGACGGCAACGAATACCGGCAGGCCACCATCCTGGAAATCCAGCGATCGCGCACGGTCATCGACTTCGCGGGGCGGCACGTCTACGCTCCGACCTTCCAGCTCGGGGAATGGGTTATCCCGCAGGGTTCGTCGATCGTCGTGGCGATCTCGCAGGTGCACCACCGCGCGCAGGAGTTCGACGATCCGCAGCGGTTCGACCCCCAGCGGTTCATCGGCAGCCGGCCCAGTACCTTCGCTCACATCCCGTTCGGCGGCGGCACCCGTCGATGCGTGGGCGCTGCGTTCGCCAACGTCGAGATGGACGTCGTGCTGCGAACCGTATTGCGGCACTTCGTGATCGAAACGACCACCGCTCCAGGGGAAAAGGCGCACTCTCGAGGGGTGGCCTACACACCCAAGGACGGCGGCCGCGTCGTGGTGCACCGCCGCCCCGGCGCAGGATCAGACTTCAGCGCGCTTGGGTAACTTCCAGCCGGGGCGCGGAAAGTGGCAGGTGTAGCCGCCGGGGTAGCGCTGCAGATAATCTTGATGCTCGGGCTCGGCGTCCCAGAACTCCGGGGCCGGACTCACCGCGGTGACAACCTTGCCGGGCCACAGCCCCGAGGCGTCGACGTCGGCGATGGTGTCCAGCGCGACCTGCCGCTGCTCGTCGTCGACGTAGAAGATCTCCGAGCGGTAGCTGGTTCCGACGTCGTTGCCCTGGCGGTCCTCGGTGGTCGGATCGTGGATCTGGAAGAAGAACTCCAGCAAGGTGCGATAGTCGGTATGCGCCGGGTCGTAGACGATCTCAATCGCTTCGGCGTGGCCGGGGTGGTTGCGATAGGTCGGATGGTCGTTCTTCCCGCCGGTGTATCCGACCCGGGTGGACAGCACGCCCGGCTGTTTGCGAATCAGATCCTGCATCCCCCAGAAACATCCGCCGGCCAGTACGGCCCGTTTGTGCTCGCTCACTGTTGCCCCTCTCCATCCGACTTGACGAAAAGTCCCTTGTACTCTGCATACCCCTGCTTGGCGAGGTCGTCGAGGTGGACGAAGCGCAACGCCGCGGAGTTGATGCAGTAGCGCAGACC
>JAGQTR010000316.1:1460-1613 GCA_020438915.1 Mycobacterium sp. | reverse complement strand
TCGATGGAGTCCCTGGCCAAGCTCAAACCCATTCTGGGCAAGGATGATCCCGACGCCACGGTGACTGCCGGCAACTCCAGTGGGCAGAATGATGCCGCGTCGATGTGTGTAGTGACCACGCCGGAGAGGGCCGCCGAACTCGGCCTCACGCCG
>JAGQTR010000316.1:0-1384 GCA_020438915.1 Mycobacterium sp. | reverse complement strand
AAGTCGCGCTGGCCAAGGCCGGCCTCAGCCTGGCCGATATGGATCTCATCGAGATCAATGAGGCGTTTGCCGCGCAGGTGCTGGCGTGCATGCGTGAATGGGAGTTCATACCACCGGATCTCGAACGGACCAATGTGCACGGTTCCGGGATCTCCCTCGGTCACCCGGTCGGTGCGACCGGCGGTCGGATGCTGGCAACTCTGGCGCGCGAACTGCACCGCCGTGGGGTGCGCTACGGCTTGCAGACGATGTGTATCGGCGGCGGTCAGGGGCTGGCGGCGGTCTTCGAAAGGGTGGGCGCATGACGAACTGCGGGAACCGGAGCGGAGTCACCGATGACTAGGCTGGCGCAGACGCTCGGGCTCAGCGAGTTCCAGACCGAGATCATCTCGGCGGTAAGGCAGTTCGTCGACAAAGAGGTGATCCCCAACGCGCAGGAACTCGAACACGCCGACGCATATCCGCAGCACATCGTGGATGCGATGCGCGATATGGGGTTGTTCGGGTTGATGATCCCGCAGGAGTATGGCGGCCTGGGGGAGTCGTTGCTCACCTATGCCCTGTGCGTGGAAGAACTGGCGCGCGGCTGGATGAGCGTGTCGGGGGTGATCAACACCCACTTCATCGTCGCGTACATGATCGGCCAGCACGGGACGGACGCGCAGAAGCGTCATTACCTGCCGAAGATGGCGACGGGCGAGACCCGCGGTGCCTTCTCGATGTCGGAGCCCGAACTCGGCTCCGATGTGGCCGCAATCCGCACCAGGGCCAAGAACAACGGGGACGGCACCTACACCATCGACGGGCAGAAGATGTGGTTGACCAACGGCGGAAGTTCGACGCTGGTGGCCGTGCTCGTGCGTACCGACGAGGGTGCCGACAAGCCTCACCGTAATCTGACCGCGTTCCTGATCGAGAAGCCCACGGGCTTCGGCGAAGTGGCGCCTGGGCTCGTCATCCCGGGCAAACTCGACAAGCTCGGATACAAGGGCATCGATACCACCGAGCTGATTTTCGACGGCTACCGGGCCGAGGCCACCGACATCCTCGGTGAGGCTCCGGGACGGGGCTTCTTCCAGATGATGGACGGTGTTGAAATCGGGCGGGTCAATGTGTCTGCCCGCGCATGCGGGGTCGGGATCAGGGCGTTCGAGCTGGCCGTGCGGTACGCCCAGCAGCGCAGCACGTTCGGCAAGCCGATCGCCGAGCATCAGGCGATAGCATTCCAATTGGCGGAGATGGCAACCAAAGTCGAGGCCGCACATCTGATGATGGTCAACGCCGCTCGACTCAAGGACTCCGGCGATCGCAACGACGTTGCCGCCGGCATGGCCAAGTACTTTGCCAGTGAGGTGTGTGCCGAGGTCACCCAGCAGAGCTTCCG